>DATFYV010000059.1:0-3929 GCA_035314845.1 Candidatus Acidiferrum sp. | reverse complement strand
CGCACCTGCAAGTAGGCTTCGCGGGGGGAGCTGCGCAAGACGACGTCGGCACGGGAGCTTTTGGAATGGCGGTGAATATTGGTCAGGCATTCCTGGAGCACGCGGAATAGCGCCAGTTCAACCTCGTAGGGCAGGCGGGGAAAATCTTCGGGAATTTCACCGTCCACCTGAATGCCGCTGCGCTGCGAAAAGCCTTCCAGATACCAGCGCGCGGCCACGCCCAGCCCGGTCTCATCGAGGAGCGGGGGATGCAGCAGGTACGAGATGGTGCGGGTCTCAGCCATGGATTGCTCGAGATAGGAGCGCGCGCTGTCGAGCAGCTCGTCGGACCCGTGGCGACGCGCCAGACCATCCAGGCTCATTTTGGCCGCCGCCAGATACTGCCCCAGGCTGTCGTGCAACTCGCGGGAAAATTTGCGTCGCTCCTCATCTTGCAAATGCAGCAGCCGGGTGCTCAAACGCCGGGCTGCCGATTGGCTCTCCAGCGCCCGCGCCTCGGCCCGCTCGCGTTCGCGCAGTTCGGCCTCCAACAGGCGGTAATAGAGGTAGAACAGCGCGAGGGACACGGCGAACGCCGCTATCAAAATCCACAAGGTGAACGTGTACAGCAAGCTGGACTCGGCGCGCCGTGAAGCCATCAGGCGCTTTTCATTGGCGAGCATCTCCGCAGTGACGGCGTCCGACTCCGCACCCAAGCTCACAATGTTGCGGGTCAGTTCCCCCTGCGCCAGGTTGTCCAGCGGGCCGAATTTGCGTCGCTCAATGGCGGCTTGCAGCACCGCCAGGCGGCGTTCGACCAGGCCCTGCAGCCTGCTCATGGCGTCGAGTTGTTCCGGGTTGTCCGAAATGAGCTTCTGCAGTTGTGAGAGTTTCCCCGGAATGGACGAGACGGCGGATTGAAATTTTTGCAGAGCATCCTGGTCGCCGGTGGCGTCGAAGCCTGCGCGCGTACGCCCGACAGTGGTCATCGAGGAGCTGACGTCCCCCAAGGCTACTTGCACGTCGTAGGTGTGCGCGATCCATTTCAGGCCGGCAGTGAGCCGCGAGATCGCGACACCGGTAGCGCCAGCTGCGATAAGGAGGAAGATCACCGCGAATGCAAACGCCAACCTTGCTTTTTTCCGGGAATGCATTCGTCACCGAACCGCGATTCGATTGCAAGCCTGCGCGCCCAGCGGCAACGCGGCCCTATTTCACACACCAAGAACTATATCTCAAACATGGTATATCCACGGGGGAGCAACCTTAGTTGCCGTAGCGCTTCGCCCCGCTTGGTGCGCCGCCCCGGTGACGCACCCCAAGGCCCCTCAGGGTTCGGTTCGCTCCCGTCAGCAAATCTCGCGGTTACATAGGTATCGTTTGATGCAAGGTGCGTTTTACTTGCCAGCACGGAGAAAATCCGCCGTGAGGAAAGAGAGCGTGCACGCACGTAACCTTTTGCACAGGGTTGTCGGCGTCGATCTGATACTCCGTCTTGTTGCCTTTTTCCGCTATGGCGTAAACGCGCGGCGCCGTCAGCGTTTCGTAAGGATCCGTGGCTGTAGCATGGCGCATCCGCACGCGGACTGACGCAAAATCAACCACGTACGCGGCCACCAGCGCGACAGCGGCGGCAAATACGATTCGCTTCAAGAGTGTGGGCAGGTTGAGCGGCATGGGTGATCGTCCGTATGCCATGTAAGCACAGCCAGGTCGGAATCGAAACGCAAAATTTGCCGAGATACAGGGGAAACGGTTCCCGCGCGGAGGATTCGCATAGCTCTTTGTGCCAATCCGTCATCCAACACCTGCCCGGCGATTTTCACCGCACTGCAAAAATGCGCTAGATTTGTTCCGCGCAGGCCGCGACGCGGCCGCGCAAACCAAAAGGCGAACAACCAACTAAAATGTTTCATGGCCAAGGCATCCACGGCGTAGAACTGGTTTTCCTCCTGTTGCTGCTCTTTGTGGTGATGTTTGCGGTCCTAGCGCGCAAACTGCAAACCCCTTATCCCATCGTCTTGGTCATCGGCGGGCTCTTGCTTGGATTCGTACCCGGCATTCCAAAGGTAGCCCTCAATCCGGACCTCGTTTTCCTGGTCGTGCTTCCCCCACTGCTGTATTACGGTGCATGGATGACCAGCTGGCGCGATTTTAAGTACAACCTCGTCAGCATCCTCTTCCTGGCCTTCGGGCTCGTGGGTTTCACGGTCTTCGGCGTAGCGGAAACCTCCCGCTGGGTTTTCGCCGGCTTCGATTTGCGGCTGGGTTTTGTTCTGGGCGCCGTGGTCGCCACCACCGATGCCATCGCCGCCACGGCCATCGCCAAACGCGTGGGTTTACCGCAAAGCGTCGTCGACATCCTGGAAGGCGAAAGCCTCGTGAACGACGCCACGGGTTTGCTGGCACTCGAGTTCGGCATCGCAATGGTCTACAGCGGCACCACGCCGACGGTCTGGACCGGATTTTCCCGCCTGACTTGGCTGATTGTCGTAGGCCTGATCTTCGGCCTGGTCATTGGCCTGGTGGTGGAGTGGTTTGAACACCGTATTGACGATGGCCCCATTGAAATTGTCGTCAGCATTCTCGTACCTTACGCCACCTATCTTGGCGCAAACGCCGCCCATGCTTCGGGCGTGCTGGCGGTTATTGCCTGCGGCTTGTATCTAAGCCGCAAGAGCTCGCATTTTTTCTCTCCCAGCGTGCGCATTCAGGCTGGCGCAGTGTGGGAGTCGCTAACGTTCGTGCTGAACGGCTTGGTCTTTGTGCTGATCGGCCTGCAACTCCCGTATGTGCTTGCCGGTATCCGCGGCTATAGTCTGCGCGAACTGATTTTTTACGGTCTGTTTTTCAGCGCCATCGTTATCGTCTTGCGCATCGTGTGGGTATTCCCGGGTTCGTACTTGGCGTACTTCATCCGCAGGAGCTTGCAGCACCAAAAGGAGCCGTGGCCCGGCTTCCGGCATGTTTTCGTTGTCGGCTGGACCGGCATGCGTGGCGTGCTGGCGCTGGCCGCCGCTATCTCTTTACCCGAAGTGCTCGCGGATGGCAGTGACTTCCCGCAGCGCAACCTGATCATCTTCATGACCTTCTGCGTAATCCTGGTAACCCTGGTTCTCCAGGGTTTGACATTGCCACCGCTAATTCGCGCTCTGGGCCTGGCCGGAACAGGCGGCGGCAACAAAGAAGAAGAAGACGCGCGCCGCAAAATTCTGGAGGCCGCCGTCGCGTGGCTGGATGCGGCGCTAGCCGACGCCGACAATCAAGACGCCACGATTTACAAGGAATTGACGCGCATGTACCGCAAGCGGCTCGAGAGTTTGCATGACCGCGCGGACGACGAAAGCGAGGACGCGCACCGGGCGCACACCGCATCGCGCGAGCGCCGCATCGACGCCTCCCGCAATGTAATAAAGGTCGAGCGCGAAATCGCTCTAAGGCTGCGCAACGAAGGCACAATTAACGACGAAGTCCTCCGCCGGATTGAGTACGAACTGGATTTGAGCGAGACCAGGCTGGCGGCGATGCGCTAGGGAAGGAAATGCAAAACGTGAAAATTCCAACCATGCTCGCGACGGCGCTGTTCTTTTTTGTGCCGTCGGCGACCCCCGCCGCGAACTCATCACCTAAGCCCGCCCTCGAGGTACTAGTGCTCGGTTCTGGCGGGCCTCGTCCGTTCGGCCGCGCTGGTTCCAGTTACATCGTGATGGTCGACGGCATTCCGCGCATCTTGGTGGACGCCGGCCCCGGAGCCTTCGTGCGCATCGGCGAGATGCGGATTGATTTGGAAAACGTGGATGTCGTGCTGTTGACGCATCTGCACATCGATCACAGCGCGGACTTGGCGGCATTCTTGAATGCCCGGGCACTGACCGCCGATGGACCCGTCACTTACAGAATCTTTGGCCCAGATGGCGCGGGACTATTCCCCAAAACTTCGCGCTTTGTGG
>DATFYV010000058.1:0-6874 GCA_035314845.1 Candidatus Acidiferrum sp. | reverse complement strand
GTCGCGAGACGCCAATCGCAATCAATATCCTCAACGGGCCTTCGCCTTTCTTTGCCGACGCTGCCGCGCCGACGGCGCCCTTCCCGGCGCCTCCGAAGCCATCGCAATAGGCAATTTAGGCGCACCCTCACATTTGCATGCTTCGTGAGGTATCACGAATGCTCCGATGAATGCTGCTCAAGATGTCCGTGCCGCGAAAAGGGCATCCAGCGTTGGCGCGCGCTCCTGTAGAGCGGATGCGCCGCGATCCGTCGCCGCAGATGAAAATAAAACCGCGCCGGCAACACCGCCGCCGGCAGCAAACTGGCGCCTTTCAACGCGCGGCGCAGGGGCGACGCATCCTCATGCATGATGCGGTAGCTCCGCCATTCCGCGCTAATCGTCTCCCACGGAAAGCCGCTCTCCACTTCCAGCCGAATCAGATCCGCTTCCACGCGCACCGAACCTACCACGGCATCAGTTATGTCTGCCGCCGCGCCCTCGCGCCGAAATCGTTGCTGCAATTCTCGCGCCAAGGCCTCCAATACAAGATACTTCCGTCGCAGGGCTTTTTTCTCTCCGCTCGCTACCTGGAACGCGTTGCCATCGTGCAGACGGTAGTAGGTCAATGGCTCGCGTCGAATCACTACCTCCGAGAATAATCCGGCTACGGTAAAGAGAAATTCGTCCGCCTGAATCGTCAGCGACTCCGGGACAGTTCCTATCCGTCGCAACAACTCCGAACGGTAAGCCATGCGGCTGGTGCCCAGAAAACTTTTGCGCATGCGGAAGGCGTGCGCCGCGGGCAGCGAATCGAGGCGAAACCGCGACACCTCGCGCAACAGGTGTGGCCGCTCGCTCTCGTCTTGCAGGACTTCGATGATGCCGTGGCCCACCAGTCCGATGGCCGGATTGCTGGAAAACGTTTCGACGACGGCCGTCAGCTTTGGCGGCGCCCACCAATCATCGCCATCCAGAAACGCGATGACATCGCCGCGGCATTCCGGAATTCCCGCATTGAACGCCGAGGCTTGTCCGCCATTTTGCTTGCGCAGGTGGCGCACCTGCGGGGCAAACTTGCGCACTATTTCCGGCGTCCCGTCGGTCGAACCGTCGTCCACCACCACAATTTCGCGGTCGCCCGCCGGAAGATCCTGCGCAAGGACGCTCACGATCGCCTGCTCAATGAAGCGTTCGTGATTGTAGGTGTCGACGAGTACGCTGACGAAAGGTCTAGGCATTTCGATTACGCGTGACAAGGAACTTTCCCGTTTGCCGCAACTTCGGCGGCTTCCAGGCCGCGCTGCGTTCGCACCATCAGTCTACGACAGTTTTGCAGCCCCTCGTCCGCCACGCAGCAGGAAAACGCGATTAGTAAACGTAGCGGTGGCCACGGCGAATTAAGGGCTTTTCAAAGTATTTCCAAGACACCGCCGCTATCAGCCAGGTGACTATCGCGGCAAGCAGGGTGATAGCGATGCCCGGCAAATCATAAATACGCGGCCGCGTATGGAGCAGAATTTGGCTGGCAAACTCATCGATCGGCAGATGAACGATATACACACAATAAGAGATGCCGCCGAGATAACGCAGCCAGCCCGCGCGCGCCATGCGGGCCACCGCGCCGCCGGTCTGGGAGAGTACCAGCAACATAAGGCAGGTATAGAAAACCGCCAGCGAAGAATAGCCGATGGTGTAGGTCACGAGTCCGTTGGGCCGCGCCAGCCACCAGAGCATACCCGTCAGATAGATCAGCATGTAGGCGAAGACACGCTGCAGCAAGCCTGGGTGTTTACCGAGAAACGTTCGAAAGGACGGCCAGCGCCACGCTACCGCGGCGAGAATGCCAAAAGCCAGGGCATCCGCGCGGCAGGGCATCGCGAACTGCGGAAGGTAATACCATTTCGCCAGATAGTGAAACGCCAGAAAACGCAAAACTGGCGCGGCGGCAATCACTATAACCAGCAAGGTAACCAGCCGGCGAAGCGTCAAAAAACGGATCAACGGCGGCGCGAACAAATAGAACTGTTCTTCCACCGCAAGCGACCAGGTCACCACAAACCAGCGCCATTGAAAACCGGTGAGCGAGTAAAAGATGTTTTGCAAAAAGAAAACGTAGATCGGCACCACGGCAAAATCGTGCTTGCTGGTAAAGGACTGGTGCGGGAGAAAGGTCACGGCCGACGCGACAACCAGCACATACAAAAGAATCCAGGCGTAGTAAATTGGCAGGATACGGTGCGCACGCCGCAAATAAAACGTACGGAAGTAGTTTGGGGAAGAGCGAGAGTCCAGAAGGATTCCCCCGATTAGAAAGCCTGACAAAACAAAAAACAGGTCCACCCCGCTCCAGCCCACGGAGAGGGCGGTCAGCGCGCGGTCCGGCCAGTAGCCAAGCTGCAGGTGGTCGGCACTGGCAATGTAGTGGCAGATGATCACCAGCAGAATGGCCAGGCCGCGCAGTCCGTCCAGTTCGGGGATACGTCCAGGCAAAGTTTGCGGGTTAGAAAGAACTGCTGACGATGCAACGTTGAACCTGTCGCACGAACTGTTTGGCTCGACGCACGTCGCTGCGGTCGCTATTTGCCGATCCTCGTTCATGGGCGAAATTCCTTCGCCGATGCCTTCCGTGTTTCTCCGGATGTCGATGCCCATGTTTCGGCGGACGGCCTTTTCAACCGATGGTACAGCCCATCGAAGAGCTTCACATGATCGTAGCCCAACAGCAGTCCTGCGAACGCTCGCAAATAGTTGTAAGCAAGCTGGCGCGCGCCCATCAGTTCGCGGTAAAGCTGGGGATATTCGATCAGGTAGGAGAAATATTCCCACCGTCCGGGCGTGTGTACCTCAAAGGCATCCGCTTCTTGCGCTTTTCGGAATTGCGCCAGGTAATCGCGGACGTTTTCGGATTCGGTGTCGAAGCCGTGCTTGCGCAGCCACTCGCGAATCTCTGCCACCAGTGCCGTGCGCATGGCCATGCGGATTTTCAGTTGCGCTGCTGTCGGCTTGCTCGCTCCGGTGCTATAGAAATTTGTTCCGTGGATCCGGTATTTGGCCAGGTATTCGTCGACCCCGATTACCGGGCACAGAAAAATAATCAGTGCCGTCAGGTAGGCGTCCGCCTGCGTCCGCAACACCTCCGGCACCGGCAGTAAATCCTGCATGGCTGCGCGACGAAACGTCAGCGTGGAGGTCCCCATCATCGGATAGCAAAGCAGTGAAAGCCGTGTATCGGTTACTCGCCCCGAAACGGGGATGAAATGCGCCCGCGTGGACAGCCGGTCTTCGTCCGTCCACAAATAAACCCGGTGGTAGGCCATCCCCGCGTCCGGTTGCTGCAGAAATGCCTCGTGAACTCGCCGCAATTTATTGGGCACCCACGCGTCGTCCGCGTCCAGCAGCGCGATAAACTGTCCCTGCGCGCGTTCCAATCCAAAATTGAACGCCGACGCCTGCCCTCCATTTGGTTTGTAGAAGTATTGGATGCGCCCGACAAATTTCTCCAAGCGCGCCGCGGTGTCGTCTGTCGACCCGTCGTCGACCACCAGCACTTCGACTTGCTCCGCGGGAAAGTCCTGCTCCAATACGCTGCGCACCGCCTCTTCGATATATTTTCCGTAATTAAAAGTGTCGATCAGAACCGAGAAAAGAGGCGCAGTCATCCGTTTGTCGTCAGTCGTGTGCAGGCTCAACCGTCTGACAAACATGGTAATACAGAACTCACTCGGAGGCCGCCGGAGACGTCCTTCCAGCTGCCTGGTACTGCGTTGCCGCGCTTCGCGACTAGAAGCCTTCTGTCGCGCCCTTCGCCGCGCCAGATGTCTCGTTGGCCCTGGGCAGCCACGACTTGTAGGATCGCGACGTCAGCCACGTGCGCGTCCGCCTTCCCCGCGCGACCACCGACCACCGCAGACTCGCGGGCGCTTTCGGCCGTCGGTAACGATACGCGCCTTCATTGAGCATCACGATGATTTCGCGCACCCTCTCCACCGGCAGGGCCACCAGGTTCGCGTCATACGCTGGCTCTTGGATGGAAACGGGCACCAGATTCCCGTCCATATCCAAGGCAAACCAGCGATAGCCCCGTCGCGCCAGAAACCGCAGGATCTCCCGCGCGGGATATCCCCACGGCTGCGTCCTCAGGTCCTGAACTTCCGCCAGGATCGCCGGCCGTGAGGAACCGTTTAAGATTTTATCCGCTCCTCTCAGCACTCCGAGTTCCGCGCCTTCCACATCGAGCTTAATGAAATCGACGCGGGTCACGCCCAGTCGCTGTAACTCTTCATCCACACACCGGACGGGAACGCGAACCGTGCGCACTGGCTCCAGAACCGCCGGAGGCCGCAGACTGTTGCAGCCGTCCTGCCCGTTCTCCACCACGAACAATTCTGCGTCGTCGGACTTGGGCCCCAAAGCGACAGGTTCTATCGTCACGTTGGTGGCGCGATTCAATTTCACGTGGCGTTGCAGCCGCCGCACCTCGCGGGGAGACGGCTCAAAAGCAATCACCTTGCCGCCGGGTCCCACGCACCGCGCGGCCAGTAACGAGTACAAGCCGTGATGCGCGCCCAGGTCGAGGACCGTCATGCCCGGCCGCAGCAGCCGCTCCACAAAACTCAGTTCCGCGGTCTCGTATCCGTTGTGCGCCAGTTCATAGTCCAGCACGCTGTTTTCCGCCAGCCACCATGCTCCGAAAGGCAGCCGGAAGGGGATCTTGACCATCGGGAAAAGACGCCGCGCGCGCCGCGCCATCGCAAAATACTTTTCTCTCCGTGTCAGCTTCAGGAAGCGCCCTGTCCTCCCAAACAGCCCCGAGGCCGGCGGGAGGGCCTTCGACCACGGGTCGAAAGCGTCTTTCGGTTCCGTGCACAGGCGGAGCCCCGCGAAATCCAGCGGAAAGTGTGACGCCAGCAGCATCGTGCGCCGCCGCTTGTGCGTCGCGGTTTCGCGGAAATCGTCGTGCTGCGGTAGGTTCACCAGGCGATACACCACATGGAACCCCGCGCGATACATCATCTTGATCAGCGCGGCTTCGCTGGGGTAAAACGCCACGTCGCTGAGACTCTGGTTATCGCGACGCGGCTCTTCCCGCAGCAGCGTTTCCGTCTTGTCCCCGGGCAGGCATATGCTTTCTAGTAGCAGGCATTTGCCGGTGATTGCCTGCAGATTGCGCATGGCCAACAACGGATTTTCCAGGTGATACAACAAGCCGAAACACAGCACCAGATCGAACTTCGCGGCATCGCGGACGGCGGTATTCTCGATGTCGCCTTGCGCAAACGGAATGTCCGGAAACCGCGCGCGCGCTTCCGCCACGTTCTGGCTGCGGCCATCGAACCCGCGCACCTGCAAACCGCATTCCCGCAGCATCTGCGAGAAAAATCCCACGCCGCAGCCCACGTCCACTGCCGTCGCCAGCTGCAGTGCGGGAATGAGCTTCTTGAGCAGCCGCCGCATCGTCTCGCCCCGCGCTTCCACCAGCCTAAGCGCGTCCCGCTCATCAAACGGCGTAAGCTTGAGAACAAATTCACTAATCAGGCGGACGTTTCCCCCCCGCACGGGCGTTGTTTTGTCGGTCGCGTCCATAACAACCTTTCTTAAGAGAGACTCGTGCAGCGGAGGCGTGCAGAACGGCCGGCTCTTTCCGGCACCGCCATCCCCTGTCGAGACACGGCGGCATATTCCCGCGTGTTTCGCTCACTTTTATTTTGTGACCTGAGAGAGATGCCCCACTGCGTGACCGGGGCATCTTACTGACGCAAGTTTTACTCTACAAGTATCTTTATGGTTAGTACTGTTACCAGTACAGATAGATTACTAACACAGAAAGCTAGATCGTGCCGCCCCGTACGCGCTCTTGCCAACGCCGCACCCGGCGCCAGCGATTGCGCACCACATCCGCGGCGGTAAGGCGAAGTGGCGCGCACGCAACCCGCCCTGCAGTCGCAAGCTCCGGCAGACCTGGATCGTCGTCGCGCACCGCCCGCGGCATCTCGCTGAGTTGACGAAAAGCTGCCACCATTTCCGAAGCGTCCACCACCGGCACGTCCTCCGCCACCGCTTTGGCCAGCAGCCAGTTCACAGCAGAAGGATGGTCCACAGCGACCGGAGGAATGTCGTTGAGATACAAATTCTTTGAAAAGGCCACATACGCGATGCCCTCATTCCAGCCTGGAGAGTCATCCCGTTGCTCGCAGGACGGGGATCGCATCTCCCATTCCAGATCCTCAAACGGAAACTGCTCGCTGAGACACACGTCACGGCTGCGACCGGCCATCACAAATTCTGGATACAGCGCTTCGACGCGGTTCAGCGCTTCGCAGAAGTCCGGCAGAAGGATGACGTCGCACGCCGCGTAGCACAGCGTGTTGTAGACCGCGCTGCGCTGCGCTGTGACCAGCATGCTGTCCAGGCGCACCGCGCCCGAAGGTGTCAACTGCGGATGCGCTTCGTAGTGAATGCCCAGTTCCCAGGATATTTCCTGGCTGCCGGGAGCGTCGCCAAACAGCAGGATTTGCACCTCGCGATGCAACTGCGTCCAGCTTTGCAGTGCGTTGCGCTGGATGGACGCCATGCGCCCGCGAAAAGGCTTCGCGCTGGTAAAGATCGTGAGCATAAATATTTCAGGAGAGCGGCTGGGTTAGCGGCTTTCTGAAAGTGGCGGAATACTAGCCAATTTTAAGCTATGTTGGAAGTAGCAATACAGTAACTAGGCTAAAGGCTTCGTTTGCGCAGGCCCAAAGCGTCGCGCAAGGGCCGGGTCAGGTCGAAGATCGGATGCAGGACGTAGGTCTGCAGTTTGGTGCACGCGTTGATGGCGGAGCGTTTGGCGCGCCGCGCCCAGTAATTCACCCGGTGCAGACGATTGGGGGCGAAGCCGGCCGGAGTCAGCAGA
>DATFYV010000057.1:0-12022 GCA_035314845.1 Candidatus Acidiferrum sp. | reverse complement strand
GCGGCATAGACGGAATCGACATCCTGAACGAAACCGGGCATCAGCACCGCCTCAGTCTGCGCGAGTTTCGCGGTCAGCGCCGCAATTTCGCCGCGGCAGGGGCCATCGCCAGCCAAAAACAGCCGCGCATTGGGATGTTTCGCGCGCAATTTCGCCAGCGCCTCAATCGCATGGCGTTGCCCTTTTTCCGGCACGAAGACGCTGACGCACCCAAAGAGAAATTCCTGGTCGTGAATGCCCCAGTGTTGCCGCGCCTTCGCCCGCTGCTCCGCAGTCGTACGCGGCGGCACGACGACGCCTTCGTTGACCACCGAGATGCGATTGTGGGCGACGCCGCATTGCAGCAGGCTCTGCGCCACGGCCACGCTGTTCGGCAGAAAGCGTGTGACCGCGCGGTAGCGTGCCTGCGACACCCAGCTTTTCCCAAGCGGGAATCCGATGCGGCGCGAGAGCAGCAGCGGAACGCGTCTGTGCGCGCCTGCCAGCCAAGCCGCCGTCAGCGCGTGCGGTTCGTTGAGGTGCAGCAAATCAAATCGCCCGCTGCGCAGCAAGACGGCGATTTTTGCCGCGGCGGAAATTCGCAGAGATACGCGCGGGACGCCAATGACCGCGATCCCTTCGGCGGCGGAGCGCTCTGCCAGGGGCGATTTCCTTGCGGCCAGCAACTCGACGCGATGCCCCGCGGCTATTAGGCCACGCAAGGTGAGCAGCGCCTGGCTTTGCCCGCCGCGCCATTCGCGGTCGAGATCGACGTAAAGAATGTTCACCGCGCGGCCTCTTCCCGACGCGCGGCCTCGGCGCTCGCCAACTCGCCGAGTTTGCGGTATTTCAGGCGCACCGAGCGCGCCGCCATTTGCGCGATCAGGGCGCCGCGATAGCCGTCCAGCATGCCTCCGCGCAGAAAATAGTTTTGCACCCAGCTCCAGGGCGTGCCGAACCACTGCGCGCTGCGCCAACGGCGTCTGCCGGCTGCGAACATCTGTTGTGCCGCGAGTGTGGTGTAGCGCTCGACCTTTTCTTCGTGTTGGGCGAAAGTGTCGATGGTGTAGTGCAGCAGATCGCCCTCGAGCCTTCCAATGGAGCCCGTATAGCGTACGGTTTCATGCACGATGCCGGTAAATTGCGCGGCGTCGCGGCGGTACAGGCGGCGTTGGAAGTCCGGGTACCAGCCGGAGTGGCGAATCCACGCGCCCAGATAGCAGGCGCGGCGCGGCATTTCGTAAACCTGAAATTGCGGCGCGTGCTGCTTCCAGTCCAGGAGCGAGCTTTGCAGCGGCGAGCTTAACTCCTCATCGGCGTCGAGCGACAGGATCCAATCGTGCGCGGCACTCTGTGCGGCGAAATTTTTCTGTTCGGCGTAATTGGTCCAAGCGCGCGAGAGGAATTTCGCGCCGTGCTGGCGGGCAATGTCTTCGGTGCGGTCGGTGCTGCCGGAATCGATCACCACGATTTCCTCGGCGACGAGCGCGACGGAGGCGATCGCGCGCGCGAGTCGGCGCTCTTCGTTCAGGGTAATGATGCAGGCGGACAGCTGGTTCATTGGTGAGCGAGCATGGCGGGAATCGGCGCCAGTATCTCACACGAGGCCGCCTGTGCGCTGTGGATTTGGTATGCTAGAGAAAGCGACGGATTGGCAGGAGAGGGTTTGTGACCGAGCATATTTCGCGTAAAGAGCTGAAGCAGGACAAGATTAAGGAAACGCTGGAGCACGGGGCGGAGGCGGTTTATTCGCACAGCCAACTGGCCAGCGTGGTGGTGGGGGTGCTGATTTTGCTGGGGTGCGTGTACGGCGGCTGGACGCTGTATCACGAGCGGCAAACCTCCAAAGCCACGGTGGACCTGAGCGCGGCAATGAAGATTTACACGGCGCGGATCGCGGGCACTCCGGAGCAAGGAGCGGATCCCAACGAGACGGTGTATCCGAACGAAGCGGCACGCGCGCAAGCTGCGGCGCCCAAGTTTGAGGCCGTGGCGAACACTTACCCTGGAACGAATCCTGGAAAGGTGGCGCGCTATTACACCGCACTGTGCTACGAAAGCCTGGAAAAACAGAACCAGGCGTTGGAAGAACTGAAGAAAATCAGCAGGGGAAGCGACACGGAGTTGGCGGCCATGGCGCAATACCAGATTTCGGTGATCGATGCACGGAGTGGCAAGACCGATGACGCAATCAAGGTGTTGCGCGGGCTGGCGGCCAAGCCCACGGTACTGGTTCCGCGGCCGGTGGTGTTGCTGGATCTGGCTGGGCTGCTGAAGCAATCGAATCCGCAAGAGGCCATCGGTTTGTATCAACAGGTGAAGAAGGATTATGCGGATCCGGCGATTTCCGAAGAAGCGGATCGCGGGCTGAACAGCCTTCCGCCGAAATCGTAACGGCAAGAACCTTAGCGCAGAGGCACAGAGGGCGCCGAGTCTCATGTGCCAGGTGCTTCCGCAACTGTTGATCGGTCATGGGTATTACACCCGCAAAATCGCCGAGCCGAATGACGCGCCCTTCCGCCCCATGGTCGATGCGCGCGGAAGAATCCCGAGGGCGGCGATTTCCGGAAAAGCCCCATCCCTATCGCAGCGAGTATGCGCGGGACCGCGATCGCGTCATTCATTCGCGGGCCTTCCGGCGGCTGGAAGCGAAGACGCAAGTTTTTACCACGCGTTATTCGGACCATTTCCGCAATCGTCTGACGCACACGTTGGAGGTGGCGCAGATCGCGCGCACCGTCGCGGATGCGCTGGGTGGTAACGCGGAGCTCGCCGAGGCGCTGGCGTTGGTGCACGATATCGGCCACCCGCCGTTCGGGCACGCCGGGGAGCGGAAGCTGGACGAGCTCATGCGCGCGCACGGCGCAGGATTCAATCACAATCTCCACGCGCTGCGCATTGTCGAGCATTTCGAACAGCGCTACCTGGATTTTCCCGGATTAAATCTGACGTTCGAAGTGCGCGAAGGGATCGTGAAGCATTCCCGCGACTACGCGGCAAGCCAGTTTCCGGAACTGGCGGAGTATCTGCTGGAGCTTCGGCCGCCGCTGGAGGCGCAATTGATCGATTGCGTGGATGAAATCGCCTACAACACAGCGGATCTGGACGACGCGCGGGAGGCGGAATTACTGGATGTGGCGGCCTTGCGGAGGGAGGCGCCGCTTTTTGGTATGGCCTGGGAGCAGGTGGAGGCCGAGCATCCCGCGGGCGCGAGCGGGGCGTGGGGAAGTCTGGATGCGGCGAAATTTGAGAAATTGAAATTCAATGAAGCGCTCAAGCGCGTGCTGAATTCCTTAGCTACGGATTTGATTGAGACCACCCGCGAACGAGTGGAGGCTTCCGGGGCGCGCAGCAGCGAGGATATTCGGCATGCGCCTAAGCGCCTGGCGGGCTTCAGCGAGGTTGCTGGTGGCGGCAACACGCAGCTGAAGCGCTTTCTTTTTACGCACATTTACGAACATCCGGCGATTACGCAGGAGCGGGATCGGTCGGTGCAATGCCTTGCGGAGTTGTTCGAATTGTATTTGCGCACGTCGGAGAGCATGCCTGCGGCGTATGAAGAGCAGGCCATGAGTGAGCCGCGGCACGTTGTGGTATGTGATTACATCGCGGGTATGACCGACCAGTTTTTGCTGCGGCAGCATGCGGAGCAGTTCAGGGTGTAGCACGGATTGTACGTGCCGGGCGTCAGCCCGGTGTCTTCCCCGCGAAGCCTTCTCATGTTCAAAAAGAGCGCGGCGCAAAACGGCTATTGGATGAAGGTGTTGCAGGCGGCGACAGAGCCAGTAGTGAAACCTTTGCGGAACCAGGCCATGCGCTGCTCGGACGTGCCGTGGGTGAAGGTTTCGGGGCTGACGTGGCCGGTGGACTGGCGTTGTAGGCGGTCGTCACCGACGGCAGCGGCCGCTCCGAGCGCGGACTGAATATCGGTTTGCTCCAGGAGGCCGCGCTCTTGCGTGGAATGCGCCCAGATGCCCGCGAAGCAGTCGGCCTGCAATTCCAGCCTTACGGACAAGGGATTCTGCTGCCGGGGGTCGCTCTGCTGAAGTTGCGAAATTTTTTGCTCGATGCCCAGGATTTTCTGTACGTGGTGCCCAAGCTCATGCGCGATCACGTAGGCTTGCGCGAATTCGCCGGGTGCTCCGAAACGCTGCTTTAGCTCGTCGAAAAATTCCAGATCGATGTAGACCTTTTCGTCCTCCGGGCAATAGAACGGCCCGGTTGCGGATTGCGCGCCGCCGCAGCCGGATTGCGTGGATCCGCGGAAGAGGACTAATTTTGCATGGCGATAAGGCTTATCGGATTGCTGGGGAAGAAGGGTGGTCCAGGTTTTCTGGGTGTCGTCCAAGACGAAGGAAACAAACTGGACCTCTGGTTTTTCGGCTTCGTCGCGGGCGGGATTGGGCTGGCTGACGGTGGCCGGAGCTGGTCCCGGAGAACCGCCCCCGAGCAGGGCGAAAAAGTTTTGGTGGAAGACGAAACTCAGGATCAGCAGGATGATGGCGCCGCCGATACCGATGTGCATGCCACCAAACTGAAAACCGCCGCCACCGTCTCCGCCGCCCGATTCGTCGCGGCGGTCTTCAATGTCCTGACTCTCGCCGCCCGGGGTCCATTTCATGTTGTTGCTCCTTGGGTGGATGGTAAGGGCTCGAAGAAAAAGCGCCCGCGTCAGAACGGGTCCGCTCAGGGCTTACGTAATCTTAGCATTGTCGCTAGGGGGCGAACTCAAGCGCGTGCCGCTTGACGGGATACCTCGCCAGCCGCCGGAGTTTCCACGCGGTCCGGAATGTCGATGCGGATTTCCGTGAGGTCGGAGAGCAGATTGGCGGCCCAGCGATAGATATTGTGCTCGCGCACGTTGGAGCGCATGCGGAGCATGCGGTCCATCTCTTGATCCGCGGGCATGGTCAGAGCCCGCAGGACGGCGTCGGCGAGTTGCTGCACGTCGTAGGGATTTACGAGCAGGGCGTCGGTTAGTTGCAGGGCTGCGCCGGCGAAGGTACTCAGAATTAGCACGCCGCGATTGTCGTCGCGCGAGGCGACAAATTCCTTGGCCACCAGGTTCATGCCATCGTGCAGGGAAGTGACCAGGCAAACATTGGCCGCGCGGTAGTAGCGGGAAATTTCGTCGTGGCTGTGGTGTTTCTTGAGAAACACAATGGGCTTCCAGCGGCCGGCCTGGAAGCGCGCGTTGATGCGCTCGGCCTCGGCGGTGGCTTCCTCGAGGAACTGGCGGTAGCGTTCGATGTCCGTGCGGCTGGGCGCGCCAATTTGCACGAAAGAAAAGCGCCGCTGATATGCCGGATTAACCTCGAGGAAGCGCTCAATGCCGCGAAAGCGTTCGATAATTCCTTTGGTGTAATCCACGCGGTCTACGCCCACGCCGAGCAGTGAGGCTTCGATGCCTAGTTCCGTGCAGAGGGCGGCGCGTTCAGCGCCTGCATTGCGGGATTCGTTCACGGCCAGCGTAGGCTCCTGGAACGCCACGCTGATGGGATACGGGCGCACGAGCGTTACGTGTCCCTGACGATTAACGGCGAAGCGGTCCCATTCGGTTAAGGCTTCCACGGCGCGATCCACCGTTTCCAGGAAATTGTTGCAGTGCGATTGGGTATGAAAGCCCACCAGGTCTGCGCCGAGCAGGCCGTCGACGAGTTCGCGCTGGTACGGACAAATTCCAAAGACTTCCGGGTTGGGCCAGGGAATGTGCCAGAAAATCGCCACCCGAGCGTCGGGACGCGCTTCCTTGATCATGCGCGGCAGCAGTGCGAAGTGATAGTCCTGCACCAGCACGATGGGCGATTCGTGGCCGGTCATCTCTTCGAGAACAGCGTCGGCGAAGCGCCGATTGGCCTGCTGATAGTGTTGCCAGTCCTGCGGGCGAAACACGGGGCGGGTGTGGGCGATGTGGCAGAGCGGCCACAGCCCTTCGTTGGCGAATCCTTCGTAGTAGCCTTTTTCTTCTTCGTCGCTGAGCCAGACGCGGCGCAGGGTGTAGGTGGGATGATCCGGTGGGACGCGCAAATGATCGTGCTCGTCCACGGTGTCGCGATCCGCGCTTCCCGAGCCGTGGGCCACCCAGGTGCCATCGGAAGCGAGGAGCACCGGTTCGAGAGCCGTGACCAAGCCGCTGGCTGGCACCAGTACTTGGACGGAACGGTCTTTTTCACTGTACACGTGCATGTACGGTTCGCGATTGGCCACCACAAAGAGCGGCTTATTCTGCAATTTGCTGCTAAGGCTCACGCGCAGGCGTTCCGCCGTCCAAATCGAGACATTCGATTCGCGCAGCCGCGCTTCCTCTTCCGCCGTGGCCCGCGCATCTTTCAGGTCGCGCGCCAGGTGCGTGACTTCCTTATGAATCTGATCGAATAGCTCACCGTGCGGCAGATTGGCTTGTGGCGCCTGAGTTTCCCCGGTGCGCAGCGTTCGCAGCCAGTTGGCCGTGCGGGTTAGGGGACCCGTCAACGTCCAGCGCACCAAAATCAGGGCAAGTCCGGCAATAAGTACGGTCTGCACCGCGGCGTTGACCAGAGAATCGCGCATCATGTGACCCACCTGGTCATCGATATAAGTGGTGTCGTGGAATACCGCCAGCGTTCCCGCCACGTTGCCGTTGCGATGGACGGCCAACGCATAGATGTGCACGGGCCGGTCGCTAACGAATTCCCCAACTCCCGCATCTTGCTGCGTAGCTTTCAGGGCGACAGGCGGCCGGGAGCGAAAAGCTGGATCCAGAGCCGGAGTAATGGCCATTACCGCGCCAGCAGGATCGTACAGCGCCACCCCCTGCAAATGTTCCCGCTGCCCAAAGCGATCCACCAGACGCTGAAGACCCTTGTCGTTGCCGCGGTCCAGGATCTGCTCCACGCTCTCCTGCAAACTATCGCCAAGAATTTCTGCCCGGCGGGACAAATCATTGCGCATCTCCCTCCGCTGCGTGCGCACCTGGTAGGTGGAATAGAGCAACGACACTACGGCCACGCTGACGATCAAAGGCAGAACTAGTCTCAGGGTGGTACGCATCCAGGGGCCTCGGGTTTCGGTGGAGTCGGACCGTGCAAAAAACTTGAATTATGTGTAACGGCGCGGTATCAGGCGTTCAACTCTATGCTACCCGAGTTTCCGGAGACCGGAGTCCTCGTTGAAGCCATCTCCGATAGGCCGCCGGCCTTCAGAGAACATCGGCGAGCTCCAGACCGCTACCGTGAAACAGGCCAGAGCCACGGTCATGAGTGACAAAATCACGCGCAGGCGCATGACGCTCAGTTCCTCCCCTAGTTAGAGTGCGGCTGGGGAGGATTGGGTGCGCACGCGGGCTTCCACAAGAAACGCGAATTTTGCGTTTGTGCGTAAGATCAGTTGTCTCAGCTCTTTGCGTCGTCACGATCGGGTCCTCTCGGGCTTTGAAGGTCTTGGAAAGTGCGCAGAAATTGCATTAGGAACGTCCCCTGCTGGAGTGTTGTGCTGTGGGAGCCTACAAACTAAACTCTATGCCGAAATCCGGCAACGGGCAGTAGTATTAGGAAAGATCGAGAGTCTAGCGCGGTATGTCCCCGACACCCACCCCCGAGCGCCGCCGCAACCCCAGACGAAAGCCGTCGCAACTGGTGTACCTGGAGTTTGGTCGCGAAAATGGCGGGATGATCAAAGACGTTTCCGAAGGCGGGATGCGCTTTCACCTGATGAACCCGGTGTCCGTCGGGCAAAGCCTGGGATTTGCCGTGGCAATTGACGCCACGCGACGCATCGAAGGTCAGGCGCGGATGGTTTGGACGGACAGCACGGGAAAGTCCGGCGGTTTGTGCTTTACGGAGCTTTCCGCGGCGTCGCGACAGATTCTGCAGGCTTGGTTAGCGGAGATGGATGCACCAGAGGGCATCGTGGCGTCGGCTGGAGTCGCGCCTGCCACTGCGGCACCGCCAGTCGCAATATCACCTGTCGCAGCGCCGTCGGTCGCAGGGCCAACCGCCTTGGTCGTGCCTGCGGTGAAAACGCCGGAGAGAGAATCTCTAACGCCCGCGGTCGTTGCTCTTCCCGTGGCAGTTCCCTCGGCCCCCGCAATTTCCGTCGCTTCTCCGCGCCCCGCGGCTTCTTTCATTCGCCAGGCGCCGGTGCCAGCTTCTCCAGCGGTCGCGGTAGCGCCTGACGTCACCACGTCGGCCGCGGCTCCGGAGCTACTGGAAATTGGCTCGCAATTTATTGCGCAACCGGTGTCGCGCGAGGTGTGGCAACGGGCGGCCCGCGAAGAGATCGCGCCGGGAGATAGATCGCGCCGGCCACTTGCGGCGGCCAAGATCAAAGCCATGCGGGAAGAGGTGCTGGCATCCTCGCAGCCCTCCGTGTCCGTCGAACCCACCAATGGTCACCGCGAGTCCGCTGTGGTTAAGCCTTCTAATGCCTCGCCCTTCGAGGCTAAGAGTCGCGAGAACTCGGAGCAGACGCCGGACCCCCTGCGCGACTTTCTCAGGCAGCCGATTGGTGGCGGCACGGAAGTGGATGCGCGAGCGAGCGAAGAGTCGGAAGCCCTTGGCGACGCGCTCGACGAGGATCGCGGAAATGGGAAAACCGGTTGGACGACGCCGCGTCTGGCGATGGTCTGTGCGCTGGCGGCCATTTGTGGCGTGGCCGCTGCGTTTGCCGGCATCGCGTATCGGCAGCCACTCGGCGAAGCGGTGATCCGGCTCGGCGAAAAGATCAGTGGCGAAGCGCGCCCCGCGGGCAACGCGCACCCGGAACAATCGCCTTCTACGACTGGCCCTGGAGCAGACAAGCAATCGCCGCCCAGCCCCGCTACAGAAAAACCAGGCAACCGGAAGCGTGCCAGTGAACCGGTCGGCAATGCTCCGCCGGACTCTGTGCCGGCGGCGAACCCGCCGATTAGCCAAGAGCCCGATTCGCCAGCCGCGCATGCACAAGCTGCTTTGCAGCAACCCGCGACCGCGAAACCGCAATCGGCGGCCGGTCGCGAAATTGTGCCCGGCAAACCCAGGCGCCCGCCGGAGGATGTGGCCTCGCTGTGGATCGCGGTGGAAAATGGGGACACTGCCGCGGAGATACTGCTCGCCAATCGTTACGCCGCCGGCGACGGCGTGGACAAAAATTGCGACCAGGCCCGTGTGCTGTTGCAAGCGGCGGTGAAACACGCCAGCGAGGCCGCAGCCAAACGCCTTGCGCAACTGGCTTCCGCCGGTTGCGAATGAGGCGCTTTGCTAGCGTAGCGACCCAAAAAACAAAACTCGCGCTCGATGTTTACAAGTACCCGAGGTGGCTTGCATGAGTTCGCCGGCAGATGGATGAGCGCACAGAGCCGGAAAGGGTGACGCGTACTAGGAAGGGGTGTCGCTGGACAGGACAAACGGTTTGCAACCGTGCTCCCGTTTTCTTGACTTGCAGCGCTGGCGACTCAATAATGATAAGACATGAGCGTACGCGCCGGAGGCGCAGAAGACATGTTCCTTGACGTTAAGGATCTGGCCGTCCGCAAGCTGCCCATTCGTAAGAGCTATGCGCCGGGCAGCATCGACTATCACACGTCGGAGATCAAGCAGATCGCGCCGTTGGATGTGAATGCCACGGCGGAGCTGTTCGACGGCGATATCCGCATCAACGGCCACTTGGAAACCAAGGTAGAACTGGCTTGCGCGCGTTGTCTCGAGCCAGTGGTCGAAGAGGTCAGCAGGGATTTCGATCTTTCGTATACGCCGCTGCCCAAGCAGACTAAGCCGGAGGAAGAGCGGCTGAAGGACGATGAATCAGAAATTGCATTTTTCTCCGGCGAAGGCTTGTTCCTGGCCGACGTCCTGCGCGAGCAGGTGCTATTAGCGCTGCCGATGAAAGTAATCTGCCAGAGCGATTGCCGGGGACTATGCGCCAATTGCGGTGCGAACTTGAACCACGAAGAATGCCGCTGTGAGACCCACGCAACAGACCCGCGAATGGCTCCGCTCGCGCGGCTGAAGCAGGACTGGCTGAAGAAACAATAAATCCGGGCGTCCGCGCCCGCTAGAAAAGGCCGCTCGCTAAGAGCGGAAACGAGGTGTACTGCCATGCCCAATCCAAAACGAAGACACTCCAAGCGCCGCACCAGCACGCGCCGCGCACACGACTTTTTGACACCGCCTGCGCTTGGCAAATGCCCTAATTGCCACGAAATGAAGCAGCCCCACCAGGCTTGCCCAAATTGCGGCTACTACAAGGGTAAGGCCGTGAAAGAGTCGTCGAAGTCGGCGTAAGGACGTTTGCGACGCTAGCCTGCCGGTAAAAAATCCATGATCACCATCGCTGTTGACGCCATGGGCGGTGACAATGCGCCCCGCCCGGAGGTCGAAGGCAGTGTGCTGGCTGCACGCGAGCTTGGCGTGCGAGTTTTGCTGGTCGGGCAATCCTCTGTGGTGCGCGCAGAGCTGGCCAAGCATGCACCGGCGCACTTGCCGATCGAAATTGTCCCGGCCAGCGAAGTGATCACCATGGACGATCATCCGGTGCAGGCGTTTCGCAAGAAGAAAGACAGCTCCGTGCATGTGGCGGCGCGCCTGGTGCGCGAGGCCAAAGCGGACGGCTTGGTAAGCGCGGGCAACACTGGTGCGGTGATGACGGTGGCGAAGTTTTTGCTGGGCACGCTGGAGTCGGTGGACCGCGTCGCGCTGGCCGCTCCGTTTCCCAACGCTAAGGGCGGCGTTTCAGTACTACTAGATGTGGGGGCCAACGTGGATTCCCGCCCCGAGCATTTAGTGCAGTTCGCCATCATGGGAGAGGTGTATTATCGCGCTACCTTTGGCCATCGCCGTCCGCGCGTTGGCCTGCTCTCGGTGGGCTCGGAAGAAATCAAGGGCAATGAGCTGACGCGCGAGGTGTACACGCGCCTGAAAAAAAGCGCCGTGCATTTCGTGGGCAATGTGGAAGGCGGCGACCTGTTTTCCGGCGATGTGGACGTGATCGTTTGCGACGGGTTCATCGGCAACGTGGCGCTGAAGATTTGCGAGGGCCTGGCGGTTTCGATTTTTGATTTGCTGAAGAAATCCTTAAAGAGTTCCCTGGTATCTCAGGTGGGAGCGGTGCTTTCGCAAGGGGCATTCAAGGGCTTGAAGAAAACCATCGATTACACGGAGTACGGCGGCGCGCCACTTCTTGGCGTGCGCGGTGTTTGTGTAATTGGGCACGGACGTTCCAACGCCAGTGCCGTCAAAAACGCCATTCGCGTGGCTGCGGGTCTGGCTCGCGCACGTTCCAACGAAAAAATCGAACAGGAGCTCTCCGGCGCCGGCGACCTGTCCTGACAGCGCGCGGGAGAGAAAATCATTATGGGCAAAGTAGCATTCGTTTTTCCGGGACAAGCTTCGCAATACCCGGGTATGGGCAAAGAACTGGCGGAGAAATATCCGGCGGCGCGCGCCGTTTTTGAGGAAGCCGACAAGTCTCTGGGCTTTTCCATCTCGCAGATTTGTTTTGGCGGCACGGAGGAAGAGCTGAAACAAACCGCGATTACCCAGCCGGCGATTCTGACGACTTCTGTCGCGATTTATCGCGTGGTGGCGGAGCGTGGACTGACGCCCGATTTTGTCGCCGGCCACAGCTTGGGCGAATATTCGGCCCTGGTTGCCGCCGGCTCGCTGAAATTCTCTGACGCCGTGCAGCTGGTTCGCAAGCGCGGGCAACTCATGCAAGACGCTGTTCCGGCCGGCGAAGGGGCCATGGCCGCCATCATGGGCCTGTCTCCAGCAGTAGTTGCCGACGCCTGCAAGCGCGCCGCGGAACACGAAATCTGCGCTCCTGCCAATCTCAATTCCCACGAGCAAACGGTCATTTCCGGCCATGCCGGCGCCGTAAAACGCGCAGTGGAGATCGCTTCACAGCTCGGCGCCAAACGCGCCGTAATGCTGCCCGTAAGCGCGCCATTTCACAGCGCACTGATGATCCCCGCGCAGGAAAAACTGGCGGTCGAATTAAAGAAGGTGCCTTTCGCGGATCTGCGCGTTCCGCTGGTAACCAACGTCGATGCTGACACGGAAACCAGCGGCGACGAAGCGCGCGACGCGCT
>DATFYV010000056.1:0-9544 GCA_035314845.1 Candidatus Acidiferrum sp. | reverse complement strand
CGAGGTAAAAACCCAAATGTAAGCGGATAATCGCAGCGGTCTAAGCCAATTGGATACAATTAGTTACAAAGATGAGGGCGTGCTTAGTGATCAGGCGCGTGGCGCGGACTTTTTGCCGATTCGCAGTGCGGACTGCAGTGCGGTCTTGTCTTTGCGCTCTCGGCTGGCATGAAATCCTATGGTGCTGCAGGTCGGCTTGGGCGCTTCCAGCATGCGTTTTATCGCGGCAAAAACAATGTGAAATTTCGTGTCGTAGCGTTTTTCCATTTCCTCGATTTTTCTTCGGAGTTGCTGATTAGTTGCCAGCATTTCGCGCAACTGTACGAACGCCCGCATAATTGCGATGTTCACCTTTACCGCGCGCTCGCTGCGCAAAACGCTGGAAAGCATGGCAACGCCTTGTTCGGTAAATGCGTACGGAGGATGGCGAGTGCCGCCACGACCTGACGGCTTTGATATTCCAGATTGGAATATCAAAGCATCGAGCTCAGTTTTGTCGATCTGGAACATGAAGTCTTCCGGGAACCGATCGAGATTCCGCCGGACCGCTTTATTGAGATTGGCAGTCGTAACACCGTAGAGCCTCGCGAGATCCGTATCCAACATCACTCGGGCTTCGCGAAGGAAATAAATGTTCCGAGAAATCAAGCCGGCGGGAAGAATTGCAGTACTCTTTGAGTTCTTCATTCTTGAATAATAACACTATAGCCGAGGATTTTGATATTCCAGATTGGAATGTCAAGTTCGCGCAGCATCCTTCAAACTATATCGAATTCAATACTCCCGTCACGGTTTCGGGGGAGGGTCTGATTGGGTGCCACGCACTCAGATGCGCATGGGCATGATGATGTAGCGATAACGGTAAGATTCGTCGGCGAGCGGGCGCATTTGGCCGGCGGATTGTTCGTCCTTTAGCTCGATGCTAATGGGACCATCGGCTGCGGCGCCCAGAAAATCCAGCATGTAGCTGGAATTGAAGCCGATGGCGATGGGATCGCCTTTGTATTCCTTGTCGATGTTTTCCTTGGCTTCGCCGTATTCCGGGCTGGAGGCGGAAATTTCGATGCCTTCGCTGGAGACCGCGAGTTTTACAGCGTGAGAGCGCTGATCGGCAAGTTGCGAGACGCGACGGACGGCATCGCTGAGTTCGGAGCGTTCGATGACCACGCTTTTGTTGTTGTCGCGCGGGAGGACGGCTTCGTAATTCGGAAATTGCCCAGTGAGGATACGAGAAATCAGCAGGCGATGACCAACTTGGAAAAATAAATGACTCTCATCCTTGGCGAAATCGATCTGCGCGTCGGCGCCGGCCGCACTGGAGAGTTTCTCGACTTCGTCCATGGCCTTCTTGGGAATCAAGACCTTTACTTCGCCATTGAGGCCAGCGAGTTTTTGATCGGTTTCGGCGAGGGCCAGGCGGTGACCGTCCGTGGCGACCATAGCCAGCGTGTCGGGCTTGAGAATGAGCAGGCCACCGTTGAGGGTGTAGCGTGATTCTTCCATGGAGATGGCGAATTTTGTTTTGGCGATCAAGCTCTCCAGTGTGGCCGCCGGTATTTTTACCAGCACATGCGGCATCACCGGGAGCGCCGGGAAATTCTCCTTGGCCATGCCCACCAACTTGTATTTCTTTTTGTCACTGACAATCTCGACCCAGTGATTGTCGAGAAGTTTAATTTTAATTTCGCCTTCGGGCAGCAGGCGGACCAACTCCAGCAGTTTTTTAGCTGGGATGGTTCCCGCACCTTCTTTTTTTACCTTGGCTTCACAGGATGTGCGGATGCTCAATTCTAAATCGGTGGCAGTAATGGTGAGCTGAGTGCCTTTGGCTTCGACTAATAGATTCGAGAGGATAGGAATAGTGGTCTTGCGTTCCACCACGCCCTGCGTGGTGTTCAGTTCATTGACGAGTGCGGACTTCGAGACGCTGAATTCCATCGATTGGTGATCCTCGCGTGCGGTTCCAGGTGCGGTCATTCATTTACCTCATGGAGTCTACCGCTGACGTACTTTACTCGCTTTTTGGTGTAGAGGAAAGGCTTAGTGGCTGCAATATACTGTGGAAATCAGTCGGAATGGTGGGAAAGAGGCTGCTGCTGGCTAGCCGAATAAACGAAGATCGAATAGGTAATTTTTTGTGGTTTGCGGCAACTACGTTTCCCACAACCTTCAACCCCGCAAAGTAGTTTTGGATTTTGCTAGAGGAAAATCTGAACATAGAGATTGTTGTTGTGATGATACCTGTGAAGTTGTGGAAAGCTCGCTACAGGGCCACTGTTATGGTGTTGTCGGCAGGCAATAAAGAGTGGCTAATTGTGAGGAACGTGGAAAACTTTACCTTACCAAAAGGAATCGCGCTCGGAGAAATTTTTCACCCACAATCGTAAACAGAATTTCCCCAGATTATGCGAACGTTGTACACAGTCTAGCCTTGCGAGTGATGATCAACTTGCAGGCACAAAGAATGGGCAGCAGGATCATTCGACATGGCGGCGGGACTAACCTCAAATTTTTGAGCGGGGTGATTTATGGCGACAATGCTGGTGACAGGAGCAAGCCGCGGCATAGGACTGGAATTGGTGCGGCAATATGCGGCGGACAACTGGAATGTGCTCGCGACAGCGCGAGATCCACAAGACTCTGCGGATCTTATGGAGTTGTCGGAGAAATATGGACCAAAAATTGCAATTCACTCACTGGATGTAACAGACGTAGACTCCATCGAAGACCTTGCGGAAGTATTGGAGGAACATGCGATCGACCTGCTCATCCACAATGCCGCAACCTATCCGCGCAAAGGAATGCACATCGGCGAACTGGACTACGAAGCCTGGAACGAAACACTGGAGACCAACTTGTTTGGCGTCATGCGCTTAACGGAAGCGCTACTGGAAAACGTGGCGCGGAGCGAGCGCAAACAAATTGCGGCCATCAGCAGTGGCATGGGCTCGCTGGGTGCTGCGGCCGGCGGCTCAGTGGACACCATGGGGGCTTCATATCAGTACCGCACCAGCAAGGCGGCCCTGAATATGGCCATGGTGGTCTTGTCCAAGGAGTTAGGACCGCGCGGAATTTCCGTGGCCATCATCAGTCCGGGCTGGGTAAAGACGGACATGGGTGGAGCCAACGCAGCGATCACCCCGCAAGTCAGCGTGGCAGGAATACGAAAAGTCCTGGATCAGCCCGCGATGGAGATTTCCGGGAAATTCTTAAGTTACGACGGCAGCACCTGGGCCTGGTAAAACACCAGCGAGGGGGCGGCCGCGCTACAAATGCTACTGCAGCGCGTCCATTAAACGCGTGATGGTGCGGTTCAAATCTTTATCCGAGCGGCGTAACTCTTCAATCTTGTTGATGGAGTGCAGCACCGTGGTGTGGTGCTTGCCGCCGAATTGTCGGCCGATTTCCGGCAGGGACGCGGTGGTGAGTTGTTTGACGATGTACATGGCCACCTGGCGGGGAAAGGCGATGGCCCGGGTGTTGCTGCGAACCTTCAGATCCTGCTCCCGCAAATTAAAATGCTCGCTGACGCGCTTTTGGATCAGGTCGATGGTGACGCGTTTTTCCTGTGAGGCGATGATATTGCGCAAAACCTGTTGCGCGGTCGCCAGCGAAACGGTTGCGCCGGTGAGCGAAGCGTAAGCCATCAGGCGAGTCAACGCGCCTTCGAGTTCCCGCACGTTGGATTTGATGGCGCGCGCGATGTATTCGGCGACATCGTCGGGCAGCGGAAAGCGGTCGTTCTCCGCTTTTTTCTGCAGAATGGCGATCTTGGTTTCCAGGTCGGGCGGCTGAATATCGGCGATCAGGCCCCACTCAAAGCGCGAACGCAGGCGCTCTTCGATGGAGTTAATGTCCTTGGGCAGGCAATCTGACGAGATGACGATCTGCTTCTGCTGCTCGTACAGGGCATTGAAGGTGTGAAAAAACTCTTCCTGGGTGCGTTCTTTGCCGGCGATGAACTGAATATCGTCGACCAACAGCACGTCCACGGTGTGAAAGCGGTCGCGGAAGCTGATCATGCGATCGAAGCGGATGGAGTTGATCACCTCGATGGTGAACTTTTCCGCGCTGACGTAGCTCAGGCGCATCGCTGGGTTGCGCTTCTTGATGGTGTGCCCGATGGCGTGCATCAAATGCGTTTTGCCCATGCCCACGCCGCCGTAGAGGAAGAGCGGATTGTAAGACTTCGATGGCTGTTCGGCGACGGCGCGCGCAGCGGCATGCGCGAATTCATTGGATTTGCCGACCACGAAGGAATCAAAGGTGTAGCGGGTGTTCAGCTGGTGATCGCTACTCTCAAAATTCAGCTTGGCTTGTTTACCGTCCGTCGCCGGCGGCGCTACCGGTGCTGCTTCTTCTTCGGTGCACACGTATTGCACTTTGATATTGGGCGTGCCGAGTTCGTGAAACACGGCTTTGACGATGTCGCCATAGGTGCGCGTGAGCACCTGGCGAAATACCGTGCTGGGAATCTGCACAAAGAGGTTGTCGCCTTCGGCACGGTTCAGGCGCGTGGGCTGAAACCAGGTGGTGAAGGTGTTGATGCTGACGCGAGACTTCACGCGTTCAAGAAACTTATCCCAGGAATTCACTGGTTCTACTTCGCGCGCGGGATGAATGGCTGTGGTCATCGATAGAGAAAAGAGGGCCCTGCGCTATTTCCACAGATGTTAAAAACCTGTGGAATAGCGGGCCCTGATCATCCTTCTTCAGGCTGCGGGAATCTTGCCCGTGCCGAACGTCTGCTCTGCCCCTGTTAAGACTTACTGGAACCTGCGCGACCTGGTCTGGATCAGTCGGGCGAATGCCACTGCTTTTAGTCAGCGCGGGATTGTCGCTGATTGAAGCGAAGGGGGCAAGGAAAAAATGCACAGTCACTCCGAGGGCCATTCACACAGGGTGCACAGTTTTTCCACAAGGCCAATTTTGCGGCCCGGTAACCCGTGCGCCCACATTTCTGGGGGAAAATTGCGATATTCCACCGCGCAAGCCCACGCGTGCGCTAAAGGCAAACAAAAATTGCCCTGAGGAAAAGTTGTTCAAGGCGCCACTTTTTTTTCCGCGCCGTCTTTCGCCGTTGCTTTTTCCGATCTGATTTTTTCCGGATGGTCTGGGCGGGCGAATTCGTAGACCCCCAGCGCCTCGCTGCCAGCCAGGATGTGATGGGGATTGACGAGTAGCGAGGTGGTCTCGATACGGCTGCCCTCGGGCGTGAAAAGCAAGTAGGTGGCGCGGCGGTTGCCGTCTTTATCGAAATGCAAGAGCTTGTTGTGCAGCGCGATCCACACTTCACCGCTTGAGCGATCGACGGTCACGGCCGTCAGATTGCGCTTGAAGTACGGCGGCTCGTGGCGCTTTTCCTGGCGGTCGATCTCCTTGCGGGCGGCCTGCGCCACTTGCAGCGCTTCGATGGAGGTGTACTGAATTTCCTGTCCCGCGAAGCCGAAGCGGTCGTATTGGCGGACCGTGGGTTCGGGGATGTACGGAAACGCATAGAACAGATGGCCTTGCGCGTCTGTGCTCAACAGCCCTGTGCTCAAGTAGCGGTTGAGGTCGTCGCGATCGGAAAGAGGCTCTGGATCGCCAAACTCACGCACATCGCGTCCGTTCTTATCGTAGACGGAGATGAGATGGGGGTCGCGAAGAGTGGAGACGGCCACTTCACCCTCCGGCAGAGCAGCCAGAGACACTGGGGCGATGACCGGGATGGTGCGCAGCAGCGTCCCCTCGCTCGAGAACACTAGTACGGAATTAGCGGCGCGGTCGGCTACGTAAATGCGGCCATCGGCGTCGACATCGCAGTCTTCGCCAAAGGTGATGGCCGCGGGGCGCGTCTTCACTCCTGCAATCGCGGAGAGGGCAGCTCCTAACTGCATGATGGGCTTGCCATTAGCGGCATAAACGAGGACACCCGGCTGAGGCGAAACCAGCAGGTAGATGCGGCCATCAAACCCCTCGCGCATGGCTCGGAGGCCGGGACCAACCTCAGTAAAGACCCTTCGACCTGCGGTAAGCTCAATATTTTCATCTTCCTGCACAGGCGGTTCCTGTGCAGCGAGGCATGCGGCAAGACTCGCCAGAAGGCAGAATAGTAGACCGATTCTCAAAGCCGACCACCCCTTAGGATGTTGATACGCCGAGTACTTACGAACTGAACCTTTGAATTCGTGGAACAAGAACGGGTTGCCCACGGTCCGCCAGTCTTGGAGCGGCCAGCACAAGGGAGCAAGTGCGTTAGTCTATCTTCAGGCGTATGCGCTCAATCGAGCGAGCTTGCAGTCGCCCAGCCGAGTTACGCGGACCATCGTTGTCTGTTTCGATCAATACCGCATTCATCTGCACGTCGCCGGAGGCGACTTCAAAACGTGCCGGTAAGCCGTTGATAAATTTGCGGATGATAGCGTCGCGGTCCATCCCAATCACACCCGCGTGGGGCCCGGTCATTCCCACGTCAGTGATGTATGCGGTCCCCTGGGGAAGGACACGCTCGTCCGCAGTGGCCACGTGAGTATGGGTGCCAACCACGACGGTTGCGCGGCCATCCAGGTACCAGCCGAGAGCGATTTTCTCGCTGGTCGTTTCCGCGTGCATATCGACGAACACCACGGCTACGTCCGGAGGCAGCGCGGCTAACAGCTCATCCGCCTTGCGAAACGGGTCGTCGATCGCGGGCAAGAACACGCGGCCTTGCAGATTGATTACGCAGAACTTAACGCCATTCTTGGTGGTGCCGAGGTACAGGCCGCTGCCAGGGCTGCCATCCGGGAAATTGGCTGGTCGCAACAGACGCGGTTCGTGTGGCAGGTAGTCGAGGATCTCTTTTTTGTCCCAGCTATGGTTGCCGCCGGTTAGCACCGCGATATCGGTTTGCAGCAACTCTTCGGCTATGCGCGGCGTAATGCCAAAGCCTGCGGCGGAGTTCTCGCCATTGGCGATCACCAAGTCGATATGGCGTTGGGCCACGAGGTCCGCCAAGCGGTCGTGCACGATCTGCCTGCCCGGCGAGCCGACGATATCTCCGATGAAAAGTATGCGCATAAATAGAAATGGAGCGAACCGCTAGGCCGTGGGGAGCTAGGCCGTGAACCTCTGAAATAAAGTGGGCGCCACGAGCCAGCCGTTAGGCTTTCCTGCCCCGTTCGAGTGCCCCCAAAAGCTTGCTTGGGCACCCCAGCGGGACAGGCCGTGCACACAGGATGGCTATCCGCAGCACCTCAGAGATTCGTCATTGGTTCAAACAGCTTTCGCACCCACACCTGCTTCGAAGAACGCTCCATGAACATTGTAGCCTTGCTGCGGAAGCCGCGTCCAATTTGGGGGCTGAGTCTCGCGGCGCTAGCGGCTCCAGACTTGCGAGGCGGATCCCTGCCAGGGAGGAAGGACGTCTCCGCTGAACGGAAGTTTGGTGCCTACAGAGCTGGCGTTGTCATCCTTCTCGCCACGCGGTCGCTTATGATGCGAAGATGCAACACGGTGCGCGCCAACCATGAGCCATGACCTTGACTGACCCCCGCGCGGAGTATGGTAAGCGGCTGGAAGCTCTTGCCCAACAGAGCACCGCGGAAAATCGCCGGCACATTTATCTCGGCAATGCCAAGCTGGGCACCATCGCCGCGGAACTCCTCGGGGTGTGGCTGGTTCTCGCTAAAGACCTGTTTCCGGCTTACTGGCTGATCCTGCCGGTTGTGGTTTACCTGATTTTGGCGGCGGTGCATGAGGTGGTGCTGCGGGCGAAACGGCGCGCCGAGGTCGCTAGCGATTTTTACCGGTGCGGGATAGCGCGGATCGAAGATCGCTGGGCCGGCACTGGGCAAACCGGGGAACGCTTTCTGGAGCGCAAGTATTTGTACGCGGAAGACCTAGACATTTTCGGTAAGGGCAGCCTGTTCGAGCTACTTTCGCAAGCGCGGTTGCCCATGGGCGAGAACCTTCTAGCAGAGTGGTTGTGCCAGCCGTCCGATCTGCAGACCGTTATCGAGCGGCAAGGACTCGTTGCCGAATTGCGCGAAAAACTGGATCTTCGCGAATATTTGGCGGCTACGGACGAATCCTTGCGCCTTCGTCTCGATCCGGAGTCATTGACGCAATGGGCTGAAGGTCCGGCGGTATTGCCCGGTGGACCTTGGCGCGTAATTGCGTTGCTGCTGTCGCTGGCGGCCGCGGCGGCGATCATTTTTTATTTCACCGGCCGCAACGATTACGCTCCGTTGCTGATGGTGCTGTTTGCCGAAGTATTTTTCCGCCGCTGGCTGCGGCCGCGCGCGGAGCAGGTGATGCACGGAGTCGCCTGTAATGCCGAGGGATTGCTGCTTTTTGCACAGGTGTTGCAACGCTTCGAGAAAGAAAGTTTCCGTTCCCCGAGGTTGCAAGCCATGGCCGCTGGATTGCGTGGGGAGGCGACTAGGCGTAAACCAGCGTCACAGTTAATCCGAAAACTGGCCCGCATCGTTTATTGGATCGACGGCGAACACAGTCTTCTCGGCCACCTCGCCGAACTGCCTTTTCTCTACAGCGTGCAGGTTGGGTACACCGCGGAGGCCTGGCGACGACGCTGGGGCCGCGAATTGCGCGGTTGGGCTGCTGCCGCCGGCGAAATGGAAGCGCTGCTCTCCTTGGCGGGGTACGCGTACGAGCATCCGGCAGATCCGTTTCCAATCTTCATCGGCGAAGTAAACACGGGTCCGATATTTCACGGAGTGGAACTGGGCCACCCGCTGCTGGCCGCCGAAAAATGTGTGCGCAATTCCGTTTCGCTGGACAAGGAAACCCGCGTGCTGCTGGTCAGTGGCTCGAACATGTCCGGCAAGAGCACGTTCTTACGCACCGTTGGCATCAACACCGTCCTGGCCATGGCTGGCGCGCCCATCCGCGGCGCATCCTTGCAGCTTTCCGCGCTGGCGCTGGGCACGCGCATTCGCAGCGGTGACTCCTTGCAGGAGGGCCGCTCCAATTTCTATACCGAGGTTCTGCACATCCGCCGAGTTTTCGAATTATTGAAGGAGAGCAAATATCCGCTGCTATTTCTTTTCGACGAGCTGCTGGAAGGCACCAACTCGAAGGACCGGCGCATCGGCGCGCAAGGTTTGCTGCAGGCGCTGCTCCAGGATGGAGCGATCGGCATTGTCACCACACATGACCTGGCGCTGACGGAAATCGGTACGGCGATTGGCGCTCCGTTGCGCAACATGCATTTCGCCGATCAAGTGGTGCGCGGCGAAATGGTCTTCGATTACCAGTTGCGCGACGGCATCGTGACTAAGAGCAATGCCCTTGAGTTGATGCGGCTGGTTGGCCTAAAGATGTGATCGCAGGTTTGCCGGTATACAATTTTCGCGACCAACTGCAAGGAGTGTTTCATGCATGCTACATCGAAATCGCCAGTTCGCGCAGCGAGGGCTTTGGCAATCTTAGGCCTCATGGTTATAGCGTTCTTGTTTTTCGCACTGATACTCAGTCTCTGTTTGCCGGACAAATTTTTCGCCGACAACGGGCCAGCAACTGACCAACTAGGACGCGTAAACTTTCCCACCAGTTGCGATGC
>DATFYV010000055.1:0-4492 GCA_035314845.1 Candidatus Acidiferrum sp. | reverse complement strand
ATGTTTCGGCACAATCATGCCGATGATTTGCCCGCCGATTATCTGGGCTATCTCGATTCCGCGGTGAAAATGATCCTGGATCAAGGGCTGGCGGTGATTATCGACGTACATCCCGAGGCCGATTTTAAGGAGAAGCTGGCGGGCAACTCCGCGTTCGTCGAGGAGTTTGCGGATTATTGGCGGGCGCTGGCCGCGCATTATTCGAATCTCGATCCGGACAGGGTGTTCTTTGAAATTTTGAATGAACCGGAGGTCCGCGATGCGTACCGCTGGTCCGGCATACAGGCGCGGCTGGCGGTGGCCATTCGCGAAGGCGCGCCGCGCCACACCATCATCGCCGCGGGCGCACGCTGGTCCGACGACGATGATTTGCTGGCGGTGGAGCCGCTGCGTGACGCCAACGTGATTTACAACTTTCACTTTTACGAACCGCACGTCTTCACCCATCAGGGCGCGACCTGGGGCGACAACTATTGGCACGCGGTGCGGGCGCTTCCCTACCCGTCATCCCCGGAAAGCGCGGAGCGCGTCGCCGCGGGTGTGCCAGACCCGCAAAAGCGCTTGTACGTGGTGCGCTATGGGCTAGAGCATTGGGACGCCGCGCGCATGGACGCGGAGTTTGCGCAGGTGGAGGCGTGGGCCAAGCACTGGAACGTCCCGGTCACCTGCAATGAGTTCGGCGTCTACCGCAAAGTGGCTGGTCCCGAAGATCGCGCCGCGTGGCTAAAGGACGTGCGCACGGCGCTTGAAAAACACGGAATGGGCTGGACCATGTGGGACTACAGCGGCGGCTTCGGCGTGGTCACCAAGCCGCAAGGGCAGACCGTCGTTGATTTGCTCACGGTAGCGGCGCTAGGCTTGCGAATACAGCCTGCCGGCCAGTAGCGCCGAGAACCGGAACGGAAATAGCCACGCGAGAATTGGCTACGCGAACGCAAGACGCCCGCGTGGCTCAGGAATAGGACGGCCCAGTTCCGTGGCGGTCTCGATCCATTCCTGAATGATGGCTTCTACGTTGGCCAGAGCCTCTTTGTGAGTCTTCCCATCCGCGGAGCAGCCTGGCAGTTCGGGAACTTCGGCGATGAACGCTTTGTCGGCCTGACTCCAATAGATGATAATTTCGTATCTAGTCATCGGATTCTCCCGAGAGCTCGCCCGCCAAACGATAGGCAATTATAACACTCCGGACTTGTTTCACCTGATAGGGTTTGCACTTGCCGGAATTCGGTTGCAAATTAAGAATCTCAGCAACGCCGTCGCGAAAAAAGATGTGGTGGCTGCCCTTTATGCGCTCCCGGAAGCCAAGTCGCTTGAGCAGTTGCACCAAGCCGGTAAACGGGATATTTGCGTCGGCGTCTCCGCGGAGGATTTGCAAAAGCAATTTGTTCAAGCGCGCCATGGCGAGGACGGAGGCAGCAGTGTAGCGCAAGCGCGCGACCGCCGGCAAGCATTCTCATTCGCAGATCCGCGGCGGCCGGACTTTTGCGCTGTTCGTCGTAAACTAAAAGCATGGCTGTTCAGTTGCGTCCATACGCCCCGAGCGACTTCGACAAACTCTACACCCTTGACCATCAGTGCTTCCCGCGCGGCATCGCCTACTCCCAACGAATGCTCGCATATTTTCTGCGCATGCCGCAGGGCCACTGCATCGTGGCCGCAGATGGCGCGGAAGCCGACGCAGAGATTGTTGCGTTCCTTATTACCGAAGAAGATGCGCCGTTAGGGCACATACTCACTCTGGACGTCGCGGGATCGCATCGCCGGCTGGGCCTCGGCACGCAACTGCTGGCGCGCGGCGAGGAAGAAATGGCCGCCCGCGGGGTGCGCGAGGTTTTGCTGGAAACCGGCATCGATAACCAGGCTGGCGTGGCCTTCTGGCAACGTCACGGGTACCGCACCGAGGACATCCTGAAAGGCTATTATCTTGGGCGCCTGGATGCCTACCGCATGCGCAAAAAAATCATTGCGCTGTAACCAACTTCGCGCTCCGCTCGGCTCGCCGTTCAGATTACAATGAAGGGCCTTATTTCCGACGGGAGAATTCCTTGACTGACTATCTGTTCTCGACTCGCGTACCATCGGCGGTGTCATGACGCTGATGCACATCATTATTCTTGCTGTGGTGCAGGGCCTAGCAGAGTTGTTGCCTGTCTCCAGCTCCGCACACGTCGTCGTAGCTGAAAAATTGCTGGGACTGGACCCCACTTCCCCGCCGATGACTCTGCTCCTGGTTATGCTGCACACCGGCACAATGTTTGCGGTGATCCTCTTTTTCTGGAAGCAGTGGCGCGCCACCTATTTCGAGAGCTTCGAAAAGTTCAAGCGAGCGGCGGTACTCCTGATCGTGGCCACGATTCTGACCGGCCTCGTGGGCGAAGCCCTCATCAAGATCATCGAGAAGACCGCCTTTCGCGGCGTCCCACACGCGGAGATTGAAAACCTGTTCGGACGGCTGGATCTGATCGCACCGGCATTGGCTGCGGCCGGAATCTTGATCTTGGTGGCGGGGCTGGTCACCAGGAACGCCTCTGCCGCGGGCGCGGCGGGGGCGTCTGAGATCAGCGCCGGGCAAGCCAGTCTGATCGGCGCGGTGCAAGGGCTGTGCCTTCCATTTCGTGGCTTCTCTCGTTCCGGCGCGACGATATCCACGGGCATGCTGGCGGGCGTCTCGAAAATCAGCGCGGAGGCATTTAGTTTCGCGTTGGCGGTGATTCTCACCCCGCCGGTAATCGCGCGCGAGGGCTTGCGCCTTCTTCACGCGCAACACGCCGCCGGCGGCGCGAGCCTAACTTCCGCGGTGGTTCCCAGTCTACTGGGCGCCGTCTTCGCTTTCCTCGCCGGCTTGCTCGCACTGAAATGGCTCAGCCAGTGGCTCGAACGCGGCCGCTGGTATCTCTTCGGCATCTATTGCCTGGTGGCCGCCGGCGCCGTCTTCGCGCTGTACCGCGCGGGATATTGAACAAAGCACCTGCAGCGGTAACTTCCGCGACTCTGTATCAATACGAGTCGCCGCTCAAACATTTTGGGTTCCTGCGCAACTCTTTGGTATCATCCCCTAGTTCCTCCATGCGGTGCGATGGCGCCTGGCCCCGTATGTAGCACTCAGCCTTCCCCACAATGCTGAGGAGAACGACTTGCGCTTCCTGACACCTACCGAAAACAAACGGCTCAACGAGCTGATCGGCTTTTTGTGTTTAACGCTGGCCATCCTGATTGGCCTGTCGCTGCTTTCCTATAATCCACACGACGCGGCTTTTAACGTCAGCGCCTCGCCCCTCGACGGCCAGCACCCCACGCGCAACTGGATCGGACCGGCCGGCTCCTATACCGCGGACTTGCTCTTCCAGATTTTCGGCTTCGCGGCCTTTCTGCTTCCGGCGGCGCTGCTGGTGGTCGGCTGGCGCTGGCTCCGCAGCCGCGCCATCGACTCACAGGTGGCAACCTTGCTGGGCTACGGCTTGCTGCTCCTGTCGCTACCCGCGTTACTCTCGCTAATGCCCTTCCCCGGCGTGCGCGGCGCAATTCCCGCGGGTGGCTTCATTGGCACGCTCATCGCGGGAAGCCTGCGCAGCGGTTTCAATGTTACTGGCGCTTACGTCGTAGCTTTTGCCGTTTTTCTCACCTCCGTATTCATGACCACAAGCTTCTCCTTCGCCGGGACGCACGCCTGGGCCAAGAGTCCCACCGGACCGCTGGGCGCCGTTGAGCGCCTGGGCCTTCTGCAAAAGGCGCAAGCCCGCTGGCACGCCTGGCAGGAAGAACGCGAGCAGCAGCGCATGCGCCGCCGCGTGGAAGAAAATCGCGTGGCCGGCCGCAAACCCGCTGCGCCGCAATCCGTGGGCAAAGCCGAAGTATTGAACGAGGCACCTAAATCCATTCGCCTCGCCGATGAAAGCGACATTTTCACTGACGACGAAGAGAAGGACAGCGAGGAGAAAGGAGACAAGCCCACGGCAAGTAAGGCCCCTATTTTCGTTCTGAATCGCGACAACGCCGAAAAGCCGGCCAGGAAGCTCTCCGAAGCCAAGGTCGCTAAAATTCCTTCCAACTACCGCCTGCCCTCGCCGTCACTGCTGCGCGAAGGCGAAGGTAGCCAGAAGCTCGACGAAGAGGAATTAAAAGCCCGCGCTCGAGCCATCGAAGAAAAGTGCATGGAGTTCGACATCGCCGGCCGCGTCACGCAAATCAACCCCGGCCCGGTGGTCACCACTTTCGAATTTAAGCCCGAAGCCGGTATCAAATACAGCCGCATCATCGGCCTGACCGAAGACTTGTGCCTCGCCTTGCAAGCCGAATCCATCCTGATCGAACGCATCCCCGGCAAGTCCACCATCGGCATCGAAGTTCCCAATATCAATCGCCAGACCATCGCGCTGCGCGAAATCATCGAAGCTCCTGAATTCATCGGCTCGCCCAGCAAGCTCACCCTGGCCATGGGTCGAGACCTTCACGGCCGCATTCGCATCACCGACCTGGCCGCCATGCCTCACTT
>DATFYV010000054.1:0-5046 GCA_035314845.1 Candidatus Acidiferrum sp. | reverse complement strand
TTCCAGCGTGCCAGCAGCGCGGCAATGGAGGCCGCAACGCCCACTTTAAGCAGCAGCGTGAAGAGCAGATCGCGAACGGAAGTGGCGGCGTCCATTTTTGTGCTCCATGAGTTTACCGCGATGTGCGGAAGTGCGGGAGGTTAAGGAGTTAGAAGAGGTAAAGAGCGTGCGCCGCGGGTAATTTTCGCGTTGCGCCGTGCCTGCTATACTGCTTGTTCTCCATGGCAACTAAACTTCACCGACACAAGGGGCTGCATAAAACTGCCGCGTCGAAAACGGCACTAAGAGAAGTGGCCCAGGCGGCCCTGCCCTCCCGGTTCGGGCGCTTCACCATTCACGGATTTGCGGGACGCGGGCCGATGGAAGAGGCGGTGGCGCTGGTACGCGGAAACCTGCGCGGCAAGACTGCGCCGCTGGTGCGCATCCATTCGCAATGCCTGACCGGCGACGTGCTGGCTTCCCTGCGCTGCGATTGCCGGGCGCAATTGGAACTCTCCCTGAAGAAAATCGCCCAGGCGCCGAGCGGGATATTGCTGTATCTGCCGCAGGAAGGGCGCGGCATCGGACTGATGAATAAATTGCGCGCCTATGAGCTGCAAGACGGCGGAATGGACACCGTGGAAGCCAACGAGAAGCTGGGATTTGCCGCCGACATCCGGGATTATGAATTCTCGGCGCAGATTCTGAAGCAACTGGGCGCGACAAAAATACGCCTGCTCTCCAACAATCCGGAAAAAGTCCGCCAACTGGAAGCCGCGGGGATTCGCGTTGTGGAACGCGTGCCCTGCCAGCCGCGCATTTCCAAAATTTCGCGCGCCTACATGAAAACGAAAAAATCCAAAATGGGGCATATTCTGCAGGGGCTTTGAAGCGGCCTCGCCGGCGGAGCGCGCGAATTACTTGTCTTTCATCGCCACCGGCGCCGCCGCAGGAGTGCTGGCTGCAGCGGCGGGGCCGTCCAGTGCGGTGCGGATCATCTGGCTGAGACTCTTCAATGTGTACGGCTTTTGCAGCACCAGCGCACCTTTGCCGATGGCCGCGATGAACGGCACAGCGTCTGGCGTATAGCCGGAACTAAAAATTACCGGGATATGCGGGCGCAGGGTGATGATCTCTTCGTAGGCGTGCGGGCCGTCCAGTTCGGGCATCATTACGTCCAGCAAGAGCAGCTGGACGCGGTCGGCATTGAATTTGAACAAGTTCACGGCTTCACGGCCGTTGGCCGCTGGGATGACGTGGTAGCCGAGGTCGCGCAACATTTCCTGGGCGGATTGCCGCAAACCGTCGTGATCATCGGCTAGCAAGATTGTTTCGCTGCCTTTGCGCAATTCCACCGGCCCCTCTTTTGGGGCACCGGCGTCGGCCGCGCCTTCGCAGCTGGGGAAATACAGGCGAAAGGCCGTGCCTTTTCCCGGCTCGCTGTAAACATAGATGAATCCCCCGTGCTGCTTAACGATGCCGTAAACGGTGGCCAGCCCCAGTCCGGTGCCGCGGCCCAGTTCCTTGGTAGTGAAAAACGGCTCGAAGATCCGCTCGATGGTGGCGCGGTCCATGCCCACGCCGGTATCGGATACGCTGAGCAGCACGTAGCGCCCGGGATGGGCTTCGGGATGCACGCGAGCGTGTTCTTCGTCCATGTCCACGTTGCGTGTTTCGATCATCACCACGCCTCCTTCGGGCATGGCATCGCGGGCGTTGAGGCAGAGATTCATGAGCACTTGATCGATTTGTGCGGGATCGGCCATGGCCACGCGCAGATTGCCGTCCGCGAGGACGCGGATTTCCACACGGTCCCCGATCAGCTTGTGTAACAGGTTGGTGACGTCATCGACGCAGGCGTTCAAGCTGAGCTTGCGCGGCTGCAACACCTGGCGGCGGGCAAAGGCCAGGATTTGCGAGGTCAATTTTGTGGCTCGATGCGCCTGCTCGGTGATTTTTTGGAAGCGCTGCTTGGCGCGCTGCCCGGCCTGCTCGTCTTCCATCCCCATTTCCGCCCAGCCCAGGATGGCGCCGAGAATATTATTGAAGTCGTGGGCGATGCCCCCGGCAAGCCTGCCGATGGCTTCAAATTTCTGCAGGGCGTTCACCTGCCGCTCCAGGCGTTTGCGGTGACGCTGTTCGGCGGCCTCGCGGATTTCGCGCTCCACCGCGGGCAGCAAGCGCTCCAGTCGGCCTTTGGTCAAATAGTCTTGCGCGCCCTGGCGCAGCGCCGCCACAGCAGTGGCCTCATCGATGGTCCCGGAGACGAAGATAAAGGGTACGTCGGGGTTGCGTTCCCGTACGATGCGTAGCGCTTCGAGTCCAGTGAAATCCGGCATGCTGTGATCGGAGACCACCAGGTCCCATTCCCTGCTCTCCAGCGCAGCGCGCAGTGCGACGGCGGAGTCTACGCGCTCGGAGGTCAGAGTGAAGCCGCCCTTGGACAATTCGCGAGCCAGTAGCAGGCTGTCGTCCTCGGAGTCTTCCACAAAGATGGCGCGCAGGGGTTCACCCATTGTTGTTCCTGATGACCGGGGGTTCGTTCAATACCAGCCAATAAAGCCCCAGGTGCGCGGCAGCCGTGAGAAATTGTTCAAAATTGACCGGCTTGCGGACATAACTGTTGGCGCCCAGAGAATATCCCTGGATGCGGTCTTCTTCTTCGTCCGAGGAAGAGAGGATGACCACGGGAAGCAAGCGGGTACGCTCGTCGGCGCGGACCCGGCGGAGCACCCTGAGGCCATCGAGCTTGGGCAGCTTAAGATCCAACAGCATGACCCGCGGCAGGGCGCGCGGTTCGCGGCCCGCAAACGCGCCTTCGCAGAAGAGATAGTCCAGGGCTTCCACCCCATCGCGCACCACCACAATCTCGTTCGCGACGTTGCTTTTTTTCAGTGCGCGCACTGTAAGGGCCTCGTCATCGGCATTGTCTTCCACCAGCAGGATCTGTCTTCGCTTCATCCTTTGGCCCCCTCGGAATTGGCTTGCGGCAGCGTAAAGTAAAAAGTGGCGCCCTGATCCACCGCGCTCTCCGCCCATACGCGTCCGCCATGGCGGTGAATGACGCGCTGCACGGTGGCCAAACCCACACCGGTGCCGGGAAATTCAGCCGTGGCATGCAAGCGCTGGAAGGGCCCGAAGAGCCGGTCGGCATACGCCGGATCAAAACCCGCGCCGTCGTCCTTGACGAAATAGGCGGAGCAGCCTCTATTTTCGGTCCTACCAAACTCGATCGTGGCGGTGGGATGTTTCGAAGTGAATTTCCAGGCGTTGTTCAGGAGATTTTCGATCGCCACCCTCAACAGCCGCGCATCGCCCGTGGCGAAAACAGCCGGCGCGATGCGCCACGCGATTTGTCGCTCTGGCTGGGTGGCCTGCAACTCTTGGGCGACCGAGTTGACCATTGCGCTCAGATCGAAAGTCTGTGCGTTCAGCTGCGCGCGCGTGACCCTAGAAAGGTTCAGCAGGTCGTCGATCAGCGCGCCCATGCGCTGGGTTGCGGCACGAATGCGTTGCAGATGCTCCTTCCCGACATCGTCCAGAGTTCCGCCGCAATCTTCCAGCAGCGCCAGACTAAAACCGTCAATGGTGCGCAGTGGCGCACGCAAATCGTGAGAAACCGAGTAGCTGAAAGACTCGAGCTCCTTGTTGGCATTGGACAAGTCTCTGGTTCGGTCCGCGACGCGCGTTTCCAGCGAAGCGTTGAGGCTGCGAATTTGCTCCTGAGCCTGCTTTTGTTCCGTGATGTCGATATCTATGCCCACCATCCGGTTTGGGCGCCCTTCGCCGTCGCGAATCACGCTGCCGCGCGCGGAAATCCAGCGCTGCTTGCCATCTGGCCGGATGATGCGAAATTCGGAGGAGAATTCAGAGCCGTCGCGCAGCGATTCCGCGACGGCCTTATCGACCGCCGGCAGGTCGTCTGGGTGCATCAGATTCGGCCACATTTGGGAATTGTCGGTGTAGGTCCCCGGCTGCAGACCGAAGACTTCCTCAAGCTCCGTGGTCCAGGTGCTGCGCCCGGCGGTCACGTCCCGGTCCCAAACGCCCATCTTGGCGGCTTTCTGGGCCAGTCCTAGGGTTTCCCGGTTCTGCCGCAGAGCGTCATTGGCTTCGCGCAGATCTTTGGTGCGTTGCGCGATTCGCGCTTCCAGGTCGGCGTTGGCTTTGCACCACTCGCTGAGATTTGGCACCTGCAAAAACCGGGGGGCGGTGTAGGTCAACACGACTGCGGTGCCCACGGAAGCCCCGGCGGTGATCGCCTTCACCGCGCCGGCGAACCAGTATTGCGCGTGCCACAGATTCCATACTTCCAAGAGATGCGTGGCGCCACAGGCAACAATGAATACGCTGAAGAGCACGAATATCCAGCTGAAGGGAATATCCGCACGCTTGCGAAGAAACCAAAGCAATACCATCGGAATGACAAAATAGGCCGCCGCGATCAAAACGTCAGAAACGACATGCAGCCACACCAGCCCGCTGTTCCATGCATAACAGAAGCCATGCGGCAGGAATCCCCCCGAACCAAGTAATTTTTGAAAGGAGCCCATTTTCTTCCTTGGCGCGAACATGCGAGGACGCGCGCACCCGCTATACTTTCGGCCTTGCTCCGGCAACTCGCGGTGGCGCTCGGCCTGCACGCAGTTCTCGCGTTCAAATTACCGCGCACACGAAGTGCTTTGAGACGCTACAGGAAGGGACCTTTATTCTGGCGTACGTGCGGACGAAGTCAAGAACATCGGCAGGGTCGGCGGACGAGCGGATAAGGTCCTATTTGGTACCGCAGTCGTGGTGCGCTCCACAACCTCGCCGACGTGCTAAGGTTAGTGCGGCCACAAAAATGACGCGCTCGTCCGCCAGCAGGCTTTCTTGCTCCACGGCTGCGCGCCAATTCCGCTCATGGGTCAAAACTTTGACGCGATTATTCTGGGAGCGGGCGCTGCAGGACTTCTCTGCGCCATCGAAGCCGGCAAACGTGGCAAGCGCGTGGCCATTTTGGAGCACGCTGACCGCGCTGGAAAAAAAATTCTCATTTCCGGCGGCGGACGTTGTAATTTCACCAAC
>DATFYV010000053.1:0-3153 GCA_035314845.1 Candidatus Acidiferrum sp. | reverse complement strand
TTGCTGACCAGCGCGTCCCACACCTTCACCGCGTCTTTCCACGGCATCCATATCTCAAAACCAAGGTCGCCGGTATAACCGGTGCGCGAAATATCCACGGGAACGCCGCCAATTTTTCCCCGTGTGACGCGAAAATATTTCAAATGGGCGACATCCGCGCTGGTCACCGCTTGCAACAAACGCCCCGAAGTAGGCCCTTGCACCGCGAGCGCGGCAACATGCTCGGAAATATCGAGAATCTCCACATCCAGGCCCAGCGAGTTTTGCTGAAACCAGCGCAGACTGGGATCCGCCGCGGTCCAGCGATAATCGCTTTCGCCCAACCGCGTAATCGTCCCGTCATCAATGACGTGGCCTTCCGGGTCGCACCAGCAGCAATAAATCACCTGATCCACGGCCACTTTCTGAATGTCCCGGGTGATCACGCGATTCACAAACTTGGTCGCGTCTTTTCCCGTAACGCGATATTTAAACAGCGGCGAAATATCGATCAGCGCCGCCGAATTGCGGATGGCGTTGTACTCGTGCTCGTGGTGCATCTCGTAAACGCCCACGGTGTAATAGCCCGACCACTCCCGGTAGTTCAGGCTCTCGCACAACGCCAGCGTCCGTTCATGAAACGCGGTTCCAACCGGCACGCACCCTCCCCATTTCGCAATTCGCGAGTCACCGCATTATAGGTGCCCACTCGCAGCCCTCGCAAGCAAGCGATTTGGATCGGATGTTTACTTTACTCCGGCCCGCCAAGGCTCTATAGTCAAGCGGTTAGCAAACGCTCTTGTCGATAATGCGCGTCCCCGCCGCCAAATTCTTCTTCACGGTCTTCCTGCTCGCAATCGCATTGCAATTCTCGCAATCGCCCATCACGCGCGCCGAAGACATCTCCAAAATCCAGCCCAGCGATTACGTCATCGATCTGACCGGGACTTTAGACTCCGCCACAAAAAATTCGCTGGACGCTCTTTGTCTGGAGCTGGAACAGAAAACCGGCGCGCAGATGGCCATCGTCACGGTGCACGATTTCCAGGACGAATCGGTCGAAAACTACGCCGCCGACCTCTACAAACATCTCGGCATCGGCAGCAAGAAGGACGATCGGGGGGTGCTCCTCCTGGTTTCGCCCGATCAGCGCAAATACCGCATCGAAGTCGGCTATGGCCTCGAGCCGGTCATTAATGATGCGCGCGCCGGAGACGCCGGCCGCGCGATGGTCCCCTACCTCCGCGCCAACGATTACAACCGCGCGATCCAAGTTGCCGCCTGGCAACTCGGCAAATATGTCGCCGACGATCGCGGCGTCACGCTGACCGGCGCCCCGCCCGTTCCCGTTGAGCGCCCCGTGGGCAACAACGGCAACATCGGGGGCGGCTTCGCCATCTTGCTCTTCTTGATCGTCATCGTCTTTTTCTTCGTAATGGCCAGCCGCGTCCGGGGAGCGGGCGGCAGCGGCTGCCTGTGGTTCCTCCTGGGCATGCTGGTCGATAACGTGGGCAGCGGCGGCAGCTATCGCGGCGGAGGCTTCGGCGGCAGCAGCGGCGGCTTTGGCGGCGGCGGGGGTGGAGGTTTCGGAGGCTTTGGCGGTGGCAGTAGCGGCGGCGGCGGCGCCTCCGGCAGCTGGTAGCGGTGCCAAGATCCCGACCGTCGCGCTCTTACTGTTTTCGCGCCGATACGATTTTCGTCAGCAGGAGAAAAAATGTTATCCACGGAATCCAAGTTAACCGAACTCGTCAACCGCCTGAAGGAGCTGGCCGCTGCCAACCTCCATTCCGTGGTCCTCTATGGCTCGTCAGCCCGCGGCGATTTCCATCAGGATCATTCCGACCTCAATGTCCTAGTGATTCTCGAATCCCTGGCCGCCACCGACCTCCGCCGCGTCTCTCCGGCCGTAAAATGGTGGACCATCGACCAGCGCGAACCCGCCCCGCTCTTTTTCACCGCGGAAGAACTAGCCCGCTCCTCCGACGTCTTCGCCATCGAACTCCTGGACATCCGCGAAGCTCACAGAGTCCTGTACGGCAAAGATCCCGTAACCGCCATCAACATCCCCATGAACCTGCACCGCGTGGAACTGGAGCACGAACTCCGTACCACACAACTAAAACTCCGCCAACATTATTTGTTAGCCGCCGACAAGCCGCACGAACTAATCTCCGTGCTGATCAAATCCAGTTCCAGCGTGGTCACGCTCCTCCGCCACGTGCTCATCGCCTACAACGAATCCGTGCCCGCCACACGCCAGGAGATCGTCGCGCGCACCGCCGCGATCGCCGGTGCCGACGCATCCGCCCTCAACGCCGCGCTGCAACTCCGTGACTCCCCGGCCACCAGCCACGATATCGCCGGCATCTACGGCTCGTACCTGAACGCGATAGGAAAAGTAATCGCCGCCCTCGACCACCTAATCCCCAAACACGAATGGCAACGCGTCGCCAAAACAAATTGAGCGCTGACGGCCCGGCAGAAGCGCTGGAGGCGCGGCACATTTCGAGGGGCGGCGACCAATCTTCGGCCGATTGCAAAATTTCCGCCCATCGCCCGCATGTTAAGCTATCTTTAATCCACACACTTCGAGGGAACCATGAAAACCGGACTCGTTATCCTAGTCATTCTCATCGTTATCGCGCTCGTCCTGGGCAGCTCCTTCATCGGCCGCCGCAACCAAATGGCCATCCAGCGCGAAGCCGTTAACGCGCAGTGGGCGCAGGTGGATGTCGACCTGCAGCGCCGCGCTGACCTGATCCCCAATTTGGTCGAGACCGTCAAAGGCTACGCCACGCAGGAGCAAGTTGTCTTCGGCGACATCGCCAAAGCTCGCTCCGCCCTCATCGGCGCGCGCACTCCCAGCGATAAAATCGCCGCCAACGGCCAACTGGACTCCGCCCTCAGTCGCTTGCTGGTCGTCGTCGAGAATTACCCCCAACTAAAATCCAACGAAAACTTCCTCCGCCTGCAAGACGAGTTGGCCGGCACGGAAAACCGCATCGCCATCGAACGCCGACGCTACAACGAAGCGGTGCAGTCCTACAACACGTTGATCGCCACTTTCCCCAATTCCCTGGTGGCCAGCATGTCCGGCTTCACCCGCAACGACGCCTACTTCAAAACCGATGAGGGCGCCCGCACCGTACCCAAAGTGAATTTCAATTTCAACAA
>DATFYV010000052.1:0-19855 GCA_035314845.1 Candidatus Acidiferrum sp. | reverse complement strand
TGGTCTGGGACACCACCATCGCCAAGATGAACACGCCGCAAATCGTATTCGTTGCCGGGCATGAGATGGGGCACTATGTGCTCAATCACATCGCGAAAGGGCTTATTTTCGCCGCCATCTTTTTGTTCATCACCTTTTTTATCGCCTACCGGACCATTGGCTGGCTGCTGGCGCGTTGGGGGGCCTCGTGGGGCATCCGCAGTGTCGACGATTTAGCTTCCTACCCGGCGCTCCTACTGCTGCTGACCATAATTACCACCGTCGCCGGGCCCGTCCTGAACACTTTCTCGCGGCACATCGAGCATCAAGCCGATCAATACGGCCTGGAAGTCACGCATGGACTCACGCCCGACTCCGGCGAAGTCGCAGCGCAGTCCTTTAACATTCTTGGCGACGTGGACCTCTCCGACCCCGACCCAAGCCCGCTGCGCATCCTTTTGTTCTACAACCATCCCGCTATTCCGGATCGCATCCAGTTCGCGCTGCATTACGATCCCTGGTCTAAGGGCGAATCGCCGGAATTTGTGAAGTAATCCTGGCGATCGATCTGATCCGGGGGGTGGGGGTTTTGTGAAAGATTGTGATTATAAAGGGACTTAAAGTACCTTTGTTTTCACAATCTTCTGCAAGTGTTCATTCTGAACGAGTTAGCTGTCCTTTTTAGTTACTCCTTTATAACTACAAATGACTGTCGTGATCCGGTTCCGTGACCCGTGGACGCATTTCTCCACAGAAGTAAATATACTATAAAGGTACGTCCGTTGTCAAGTACTAGTATTGGGTTTTTTTAAGGGTGTGAGGCGGATTGTGCATTCCTGGCCGAAGACCCTCGCCAGCTCGCGCTGCACTATAATGCGTGGTCCAGGAGTGAATCCCTTGAATTTATGAGGTAAATGTGGAGTGCGGCTAACGCGCCCGCAAGATGTCGCGCATGGTATACTTCGCGCGTGGAGATCGTCCTCAATATTCCCGACGAGTTCGCACGCCAGGTCGCTCCCGAGGGTCAGGATCCTGGGCGAGTCGCGCTGGAGGCCCTGGCTCTTGAGGGCTACCGCGCGGAGCGCCTGTCCGAATCCGCTGTCCGCCAGATGCTGGGGTTCGAGACCAGGATGGAAGTGCACACCTTTCTCAAGCAGCATGGCGTTTACCTCCATTACGATGTGGCGGACTTGGCGCAAGACCGGGCTACCGCCGCCACGTTGCGCGGCAGACTGCAAGACGAACGCGTCCCCGGTACGCCTGACTTGGGATGATCGTTATCGCCGACACTTCTCCGGTCAACTACCTGATTCTCATCACATGCAGCCTTGAAGGCCTCGCGCAGCCCGATGACATCAGCAGCGCAATCGCCTTCCCCGCCTCCGCAGACGCCCGCTCGGTCTCCGAGAAGCGTTTTTCGCACCCGCCGATTTGTGGAGCAAAGCGAGAAGGGATGTCCCTGCAGCGCTGGGCGACTGCCCTCGAGACCCTCCGCTTTTCTACGATCAGGTCAACGAAGATAATTAGAAATCGAGGCGCCAGATATGCGTTGCGCGCCGCGCCAGACGCCCCTGGCGCTCGTTGAGGAGATCCAAAGTCCATTCGGTAGGTGCAAGGTCAACGACATCGCGAGTAAGTCGATAAATGCTTTCGGGATACGCCGCAGCCTTCTCGTGGTACGACCTGTTACCGACCTCTCGGTTGATCGAAGCTTCGAGCAAGGTTAGATTGCCCAAGCGGTAGATCGTTGACTCCCATAACTCGCGACGGAAGTATTGCTCCCAATCGTCCGAAGGGTTTTCGGGCAAAATGTGCTCAATGGTTCCTGGATCGGTGTCAGGATCTACATTGTGACCTGCCGCGTCCTTTTCGAGACAAGAGAGGATGTATTTCGCTAGCTTGCTTCGTTGGCCACCCGTCTCGACCGAAAATGACGCGAAATCCTGCTGGAATTTATCATCCTGCACGTAAATGCGCTTCAAGTGGTCAAAAACGGCACTCAATGTGGTAGCACTGCCGTCTAGGACCGCTTTTGCGGCCTCCGGGTAGGCCGACTCCAGAGCGTTCGGATTCAAGCCGCTCACAGTACTGTAGCGGAACGAAATTACGCTAACCATCCTCAACACGCTGACGAAGTTTTCCTTGGCGAACCTTTCCCAGACCGCAAAAAGTAGCGGCGTGACTTGGCGTGACCGAAAGAGGTTCAGTTCCCGGACGAACGGTTTGGCGGTCGGAAGTTCGGACCAATAACCGTGGTTGTTGTCGGAAAGCGCAGCGAAAAGCTCAGCGCGCGCCTCCAGTGCCGTGAGGAGAGCGAATACATCAGGGGGTGTCTTGGCGCGGTCGCGCACCAATTTGAACAGACGTTGCTTGCGTATCTTAGGCTGTTCGCAAAGAAGATGGTAACGCAGGAATTCAGGGAACCGTTCCTGGCCGACCGTTGCAATGAGCGCTCGCCAACGCCGCTGCAACGCTTCCAGATCGGTTTTCACTTGAATTCGGGAGAACAGATAGTTCTTAAGCAAATCGGTGGTCGTAAGTTCAAGACCGCGAGCGTTGAGGGTCTCAAAAACAGTGTAAGCATTTAAGTCATCATCGACCGTGATCAGTATGAACAGAAGCTGGCGGGCTGTTGCTTCAGAAAGCAGCCTCGCCACGGCCGCTCCATCGGAACGCAGTTCCTCGACCTCTCCCAGGCGTTTTCGAAAGTATTGAAAACAGTCCCACAGGAGCCGATTTGATTTGGGCAACCCACGCGGATTCAGGGGACGCCGTAGCTGAATGAGATAGTCTTGGTAGAACGGATTGTCGGTCTCGTTAAGAAACAATTTGCTTTGTTCGATCAACGAGGCGGGATCTTTTTCTCCTATAAATCGATCGCGCAACTCCTTGGCTCGTTCCCGGTTTGCGCTTGAGTCGATTCCAGAGTCGGCACTTTTCCCAAGTTGGTCGATTACCGCAAGCGCAAGAATGCTAAGGGTAGCCATGCGCTGTTGACCGTCGATTATCAGAAAATCGCGGTCTGATCGACCCTCAACAACCAAGGCTCCCATGTAGTGACGAAGGTCCGGGTTCGTTCTCAGATCGTCTATGTCGTTCCAGAGGTCTTCCCACTGTTCCTCGGACCAGGAATAGTCCCGCTGATACGGCGGAACTCTGTAAGTCTTGCCGTTTCCGACCAAATCTTGGTAGTTGATCGTGGTCGTGTTGAGGATGTTGGCTCTGCTCATCGCAGAGCCAAGTATACTCGCGACCCCCGAATTCTTAGAGTCACTTTAGATTAGTCGTCAACAGGCAGCGGCTGTGTCGGCTGATCGGGATGATGTCTTGGTGGGATGAACGATAGCCAAGCCACCCGGACACCTTGGAACCTAGGTTAGCGGTATGACCAAACGCCCGAATGATGGGAGGACTCTCCCCGTACAGAGCGAAGCGATACCCCTCGACAAGTCGTCACTGAGCTACTCAAGTCGGATCGACAGCCTAGCCTCGGGCGCGTTCAACTCGCTCTGCGTGTTTGGTCATGCGCGCCTCGTAGATTGGGAATTGCGCCGCCAGTGCGGCCACTTGTTGGCGCACAGCTTGTTCCTTGGGGGTGTCGCCGATGGCGGTGAGGACGTCGGCGATCCAGTTGCCGATTTGCGCCATTTCGGGTTCGCGCATGCCGCGGGTGGTTACCGACGGGCTGCCCAGGCGGATGCCGCCGCCTTTCATGGGGGGCAGGGGATCGAAGGGGATGGAATTTTTGTTTACCGTGATGCCCGCGCGATCCAAGGCTTTTTCCGCGTCGGTGCCGGTGATGCCGCGGGAGTGGACTTCCACCAAAAATAAATGATTATCTGTGCCGCCGGTGACGATGCGGAAGCCGCGCTGCGCCACGGCGGCGGCCAAGGCCTTTGCGTTGCGCACCACTTGCTGCTGATATTCCTTGAAGCCAGGCTCCAGCGCTTCTTTGAGGCACACCGCTTTGGCGGCGATGGTGTGCACCAGCGGGCCGCCTTGCGTACCGGGAAAGGTGAGCTTGTCGATTTCTTTGGCGAACGCGGCCTTGCTGAGGACCAAGCCGCCGCGCGGCCCGCGCAAGGTTTTGTGCGTGGTGGTGGAAACGATGTCCGCGTGCGGGATGGGACTGGGATGCACACCCGCCGCAACCAATCCTGCAATGTGGGCCATGTCCACAAAAAACAGCGCGCCCACGGCCTTGGCCACTTTGCCGATGCGTTCAAAATCGATGATGCGGGCGTAGGCGCTGGCGCCAGCTACGATCATCTTCGGTTTATGTTCCTGCGCCAGCTTTTCAATCTCGTCGTAATCGATGCGTTCGTCTTCCTTGCGCACGCCATAGGCAATAAATTTGTACATGCGCCCGGAAAAATTCAGCGGGTGGCCGTGCGTCAGGTGCCCGCCGTGCGCCAGGTTCATGCCCAGCACGGTATCGCCCGGTTGCAGCGTGGACATGTACACCGCGACGTTCGCGGATGTGCCCGAGTGCGCCTGCACGTTGGCGTGTTCCGCGCCGAAAACTTCTTTCGCGCGATCGATAGCCAGCTGTTCGACCTTGTCCGCGTATTCGCAGCCGCCGTAGTAGCGCTTGCCGGGATAGCCCTCGGCGTATTTATTGGTGAAGATCGAGCCCATGGCCTCCAGCACCGCTTCAGAGACCAAATTTTCCGATGGGATTAGTTCGAGACCCGTGGCTTGGCGCTGGGCTTCTTCGCGCAGCAGATCCGCGATAGCGGGATCCACGGCGTCCAGCGGACGGTTCATGCGCTCGTTGGCATCCGTGGTTTTCGTCTCCGTGGCATTGGCCATGGCGTTGGCTCCGCTGGCATTGGTCATGTCCGCTCCGCAACTGCGTCAATTTCCGCTGACGCGATTTTAGCGGACGGCGGCGCAAACCACCAGCGACGCAGTTTGTCCGCGAGCCGCTCTCTCATGAACTATCTTGCCGGGAACTACTTCGCCGTCACGGCGTCGCGAATGTCGCCGTAGCGTTCCTCGGTCAGGACGCCCTTGCTGACTAGATCGTGTTTATCGCCGTAGGGCCGGTGCTCGATAATTTTGCGGGCGTCGCGGTGAGAAATTCCCGGCAGCGCCACCAAATCGGCTTCGCTCGCGGAATTCAGGTCCACGGCAGCGTGCCCGCCGCGATCCCAGCCTTCCTTCACGCCCTGCGCCGCAGCCCGCGCGTCGTCGGCCGCGACCTTGGCCGCTTCGCCGACTTTTCGCCCGGCTTCTTGCAGCTTGGGTTTGGCATTTTCCACGGCGTTAGCCACTTCCTCGCGCGTTTTTTCGTCGCGTTCTTTCTGCGCCGCGGCGTCGCTGCCGCCCTTTTGAAAATAGCCGCAGCCGGCTGCGAAAATAGCCGTGACGGCGAAGGCTAGGACGGCCAGGTTACTGCATCGCGGTTTGGTTGCGAAGTTCATGGTAATCTCCTGTACTTTCGATGCGCGGGACGGCACATTAGAGGTGCAGGCGCAGAGCACCCCGGAGAGAGACGCATCGTTCGCATGGCCGCAAAATCCCGCAGCGCCGGAAAATCGTCAGCAGGAAAGAAAGGACCCAAGCCGGGCGGCGCGCAACGTCACGCGCATTCCCACGGACTGCTGCTGATCGCGGCGTTCAAAATTTTCAAGGGCGTTTTTCTCTTGGCGATTGCGTTTGGCGCACGTCACCTGCTGAGTCAGAATCTGGCGGGCGACGCCGAACATCTGCTGGACCTGCTGCGCATTGATCCGCACAACCACTACATCCATTTGCTGCTGGAAAGAATCGCCAAGATCGACGAGCGCAGGCTGCATCAGCTACGCGCTGGAACATTTTTTTACGCCACGCTGTTTTTGCTCGAGGGCACGGGACTGGCGTTGCGCCAGCGGTGGGCGGAATACGTGACCATTATTTCCACTAGTTCGCTGATTCCCATCGAGGTCTACGAACTCCTGAGGCACTCTTCGGCGGTCAAGCTGGGGCTGTTGTTTGTCAACGTGGTGATCGTCGTCTATTTGATCTTCGAGCTGCGCCGCAATCGCGGGGCATAATTTTTTGCGCGGCGGTGGCCGCCAGTGTTCCTTACGTGCTCATTTCCAGACTGCCAAAATCGCGCCCATCACCGCATAGCAAACCAATTGGTAGCCGGTGTTGATGGCGAATAATTTGCCGCTCTGATTGGCGAACAACACTCCCGTTAGTTGCACGGTGGCGACAAAGCCCAGCCACACCGCCAAGCCCACCTCCACGCCGTACAGCGCGGTTTGCGCCGGAGCTACCGGCTGCCAGACGGCTTCTCCATGGCGGCTCAGTGCATCCAGAAGTTTTCCCAAGATCAGCGCGGTGACAATACTGCCCATGAACGAAGCGCCATAGGCTGGCCCCGCGGACTTTTTCATTTTTTCCATGGCCGCTTTATCGTTCATGTCGTAGCCCATTTCCTTGACCCACGGTTTGGCGAACAACGCGGGCGAATACCACAAAAAACCGACTGCCATGGCGGCTACCGCGCAAGCCAGCACCGCGAGCAAATTGACATCCATGAAATGCATAGGATTCTCCTCCCGCACCTCGGGCTTTAAGGGTAAGTGCAAAAGGCGCGCGACAAAAAGTGCGCAACAAAAGGTGGCGAACCAAGAGGTGGCGCACGCGCGCATCGTAAGCCGCGAATTGGCGATTGGCAAGATGTTTGTTGCTGCGCGCGCGGCGGAGAATCTGCGACGAAACAGGGATTCTACAACTCGCCGGCGGCGGAACATCAGGCCTGCGCGGCGCTATTGTTAGCGAGCCTTTTGGCTTTGCTCGAACGCTTCACGCAGGCCGTCCAGGATGTGGGCGGCGGCTTGCGGCGAATTGGTTTTGCTTAAACCGGACCAGACGGCTGCGCCGGTTTTGGCGTCGAGCAGCGTCAGGCGCGTAAAGCCGTCAGGGGCAGGTTCGTAGCCGTTGGGCAAGAGCGCGGCGCCCGAAGCCTCGGAGGGAGCCGGAGTCGTGCCGCGTCCCGCGCGGCTGGCGGGAGACGCTGCCGGCATTTGCGGAGGCGTGTCGCTGGGCACGGACTGCACGTAGTTGCTGCCTGTGAGTCGCAGGACGATGTCGGCTTTTTGCGGAACGTCGGCCACCTGGAAGCGGCCCCACTTCGCCAGCGCCATGTAGGCGTTGTTCTGCAGACCAGCGTCGCTGGTTTGATTGTCGATGTAGATGGTTCGCGCCGCGAGCACCGCGGCAGGCAACGACGGAGTTTTCCTGGCGAACACGAGATTGGGCGCGATAACCGGTACGATAACCGGCACGGTGGCCAGAGTCGCGAGTACCACGATGTTGCGCGTGGAAGGTTTCATGGAGATAGTCCTCCGCGAATGAAGTCTAGTGGAATCGGGTCGAGCGATTTTCGGCTGAGAGCCATCACTTTAGGAAAAGGGAAGTACGGGCGATACTGCCCCGTGGCCTAGAAAAGGGGTGCTGACCCAACACTGTAGGCGCGGTGGCTGCGTGGCCAGTGTCGAGAGTCACGTAGCGGAGGCCACGCGGTGCACATGGCGATGCGGCTGACCGCTGGCATGCACAGCTGAGCGCGCCCGGCTGCATTATCTTTCGCGCGGCGGCGCAAATCGCCGCGAGTTCGCGGCACGGGCGCTCCGTTACAATGTGGAGGTCATGCAGCGCAAGATTTTTTGGATGACCTTCACTGTTCTGGGGATTATCGCCGACCTGGCGCTACCTTTTTGGTGGGCGGTGGCGGCCACCATTCCGGTGGGAATGCTGGCGTGGTGGATCGCCTACCGTTCGGACTGGTTTTAGCGCGGCGGTCGTAGGGGGCGCGGGCGTTAGTGGCGCAAGTAGAGGTAGGGAATCAGGTACATCGCGCCGAAGAACAGCACTAGAAGCAAGGCAACAATTCCAAGCCAAATAAGAACGAAAGTGCGTTCGTTGTGTCCCGGCGGAGGCGCGGATATTCCTAGAATAAAGTGTACGCCGCGAAAGATGCTGGCCAGAAACGGGATCATATCGAGACTCAAGGCGCTGAGAGTATCGCACGCCTCGCAAGCCACAGCGAGGGGGGAGGGAGCTGGGGAGGGCGTCGGCCTCGTCCTACCAAAGCTCAGTTCGTGCGTTTGACCGCGCCGCCGATTCGCGAGATGATTAAGAGTTTGGAATCGACTACTAAATGGACCTAGGGCTCTCTAATCGCGTGGCCATCGTCGCGGCAGCCAGTTCGGGCCTCGGGCGGGCCGTTGCTACCCAGCTTTCTCGGGAAGGGGCTCGTGTGGCCATTTGCGCCCGCAACGCCGCACACCTGGCGCAGACGGCTGAGGAAATTGCGGCAGAAACAGGCCACGAAGTGTTCCACAGGTCCGTGGATGTCACGGACGCGGCCGCAGTGGCCGGCTTCGTTGATGCGGTTGAGAATCGCTTCGGCCGCCTCGACGTTTGCATAACCAATTCCGGCGGCCCGCCGTCTAAGTTATTTAAGGATACTGAGCACGCCGACTGGAAATCAGCCGTGGATCTGTTGCTGATGAGCACCGTGTCTTTTGCCCAGGCCGCGTTGCCGCGCATGCAAAGAAATAAATGGGGACGATTCATTACCATTACTTCCTACACTGTTAAACAGCCCGTCGATGGCTTGCTGCTGTCCAATTCCGTGCGCTCGGCGGTCACCGGCCTGGCGCGCACGCTGGCCAACGAATACGCGATGCACGGCATCACGGTCAACAATGTGTGTCCGGGCTACACGCGCACCGACCGCCTAAGCGAACTCGTCGACGCCATCTCCGCGCGCACTGGGGCGACCTCCGAAGAAGTGTACGCGGGGTGGGAGCGCCAGATTCCTGCTGGACGTCTTGGAACGCCAGAGGAATTTGCCGCGGTAGTAACTTTTTTGGCCAGCGAACGCGCCAGTTACGTCAACGGCGTCTCCTTGGCCATCGATGGTGGAATTGTCCGGAGTCTGCTCTAGGCGATGGCCATTTCGCATCAGCTCCTGCTCACGCTTTTTCCCGGTCTATACGCCATAGCCCGCTTCGCGCCGCATGAAAAACTCACCATCGACTACACACAAAGCAGTTTTTTTGCGCTGACCAAAACCGACGTCGAGCTCTCTGTTGTTTGCCTGCAGTCCGAGCTGCCTGACGGCGTTCGGGCCGAGCGCGACCGCCGCGTGCTGCGCGTGGACAGCGTGCTTACTTTTGCGCTGACTGGCATTGTTTCATCGATCGCTGTACCCCTGGCCGACGCGGCCATCAGCATCTTTGCCGTTTCATCGTTTGATACCGACTACATCTTGATCGCCGATCGCGAAATCGAGCAGGCCATAGCCGTGCTCGAAAGCGTCGGGCACAAGGTGCACAGGAGCATTGATTAATGGTGTTTGTCCGCCGCCTCAGGTTCTCTGATCTCAAATCCATTGTTCGCACATTAAATTCGTTTCGTGCTCATCGGCGCTTCGCGCTGCTTTGCGCCGCACTGCTTGCCGCCGCGGCGCCGGCGATGTTTGCCGACGAGCCCTACGCCCGCAGCCGTGACTACGACCTGCAACACTCCAAAATCGTGTTGCGCTTTGATGTTCCGCAAAAAGAGGTGATCGGCGACGTTACCCACACTCTTGCCATCCTGCGCGACAACACGAGCAGAATTTCCTTTGACTCCGTCGACCTCAACATTCGCAGCGTTTCTGTTGACCGCGCTCCGGCCAAGTTTGAAACCACCGACGCCAAATTGCAGGTGTACCTGCCAGATGCCGCCAAGGCCGGCCAGAAATTTGAAGTGGAAATCAAGTACGACGGAAAACCCTCCAAAGGCCTGTACTTCATTCTTCCCGACGCCGCCTATCCCAAACGCCCCATCCAAATCTGGACACAAGGCGAATCCGAAGACACGCGTTTCTATCTGCCCACCTACGACTATCCCAACGACCGCCTCACTACGGAAACCGTGCTCACCGTTCCAGCTTCCTGGCAGACGGTGGCCAACGGAAAACTCGTCAGCGTCACTGATGCCGGTAAAGGTTTGAAAACCTGGACGTGGAAAGAGTCTTTGCCCAGCTCCACATACCTCATTACCGTGGTCGCTGGCGAACTCGATGAGGTCAAGGACTCCTGGCGCGGTATTCCAGTAAATTATTTCGCTCCCCAGGGACGTGGCGACCGCCTGGCCATTAACTACGGCCGCACGCCGGCCATGATGGAACTGCTTAGCAAAAAATTTGGCGTGGATTATCCTTGGGAAAAATACGATCAAGCCATGGTCGACGACTTCGTCGCCGGGGGCATGGAGAATTCCAGCGCCACCACCAACACTTCCGAATCGCTCACCAACCCCAAACTCATCCCCGAATACGTCACCAATCAGGACGATTTAATTTCTCACGAGCTTACGCATCAATGGTTCGGCGATCTGGTGACCTGCAAAGCATGGTCGGATATCTGGCTGAACGAGGGCTTCGCCACTTTTGGTGAAACGCTGTGGAACGAGGCGCATTACGGAAAGGATTACGCCGACTACAATCGCTGGCAGGCGGCGCGCCAGTGGTTTCGGGAGAGCCACCTTTTCAGCAAACCCATCGTGCGCCACGATTTCTCGGAAGACTCCGACGAGTTTGACGGCAACGCCTACGGCAAAGGCGCTTGGGTTCTGGACATGCTGCGCCACCAGCTAGGCGAGGACGCTTTTTACGCCGGACTGAAGCATTATCTGGAAGTCAACCGCGGCAAGAATGTGCTGACTTCCGATTTCGCCAAGGCCATGGAAGAGGCCACACACGTCAATATCGATCAGTTCCTTACGCAATGGATTTACGGCGCCGGCGCGCCACGGCTGGATCTCAGCTACGTCTACGACGATTCCAAGCACCAGATAGCGCTGACTGTAAAGCAAACGCAGAAGCAAAGTGGAAGTGTTGGCATGTTTCGCGTGCCCGTAGAGATTGAAATCACCACGGCCACGGGCCCAAAGCTCTATCCTGTGGTTATTGGTCGAGACCCGGAAAAAGACACCGATATCTTCAGACTTCCATCGGACGCCGCCCCGCTGATGGTGCTGTTTGATAAAGGCGGGCACGTGCTAAAGTCCGCGGATTTTCACAAAGACAAGAAAGAGTGGATCTATCAGCTGAAAAACGCTCCGGAACTGGGTGACCGCGCAGACGCTGTCGCAGCGCTGGCGAAAATGACCAAGGATGATGAAGCCATCGCCGCGGTGGGCGAGGCCATGCTCCACGACAAAACCTGGGGATTGCGCACCATCGCCATCGAAGCGCTGGGCCGCGTGGACACTCCCGCAGCCACCAAGCTGCTTCTCGAAGCCCTGGACAAATCCGCCCCCGACGCAGCCGAAGCCGCGTTGTTTGCGCGCTATCGCATTGTCACCTCGCTCGGCGCTGCGAAAGATCCCGCCGTGGCCACCAAACTCGAGGTCATAGCCCGCGATGACAGATCTTATCGCGCGCGTGGAGCCGCGCTCGAAGCTCTCGGTCATCTGAAATCGCCAAATGCTTTTGCCACGCTGACTGCCGCGGTGGCTGCGGACTCGCCAGACGATTTCCTGCGCAATGCCGCGCTGCGTGCCTTCGGTCCGCTCGGCGACGATAAAGCCGTTCCCACGCTGCGCGAATGGTCCGCTATTGGCAGAACCGTGCCCTCGCGTTCCGCCGCCATCAGCAGTCTAGGCCATCTCGATAAAGACAACCCGGCGATCACGCAACTGCTCACCAGCTATCTCTCCGAGGCGCATTTCTCCATCCGCGTGGCGACCATCAGCGCCCTTGGCAATCGCGGCGATGCCAGCGCCATCCCCGCCTTGGAGGCCCTGCTCGGCAACAAAGATCTGGCCATTGAAATGATCCCCATCATCAAAACGCAGATTTCCCATCTGCAAAATAAATCGACGAAGAATTACCACGCTGGCGACGACGATTCTCTGCAGGCGGCGACGCCGGCTCAGACCGCCGCGGATAACACGGAACGTCTCGAACGCATCGAGCGCCTGACCCAGGAAATGAACGACCGCCTGAAAGCCATCGAGTCGCGCCTTCCGGTCGCTGCGAGGAACCCGTAGCGCACGGCCTTGTCTGCGCCGGACCGCAACCCGGGATGATCGGATAACTCGAATTCTGGTTGGAGTTCGAGCCCAGACGCGATATATAAATATCATTCAGACTATCCTGAGCACAGGAGTCACTGTGATGGCCACTCCGAGCTTCAACCCCAAGGTGGACTCCTACCTCGCAAAGGTGCGCCCGTTCGCGCAACCCGTCATGCAGCACCTGCGAAAGCTGGTGCACGACGCGTGCCCCGGCGTGGCAGAAACCATTAAGTGGAGCCGTCCTTTTTTCGAGTATCAAGGCGTGATTCTCTGCAACATGTCAGCGTTCAAGGAGCATTGCAGCTTCGGATTCTGGGGCCAGGAGATTGGCGCCGTGTTGCGGCAGGCCAAGGTTCTGCAGAGCGACGGCATGGGCTCGCTGGGACGCATCGAGAGCGTGAGAGACTTGCCGTCGGACAAGCAGATGCTCGACTGGATTCGACAAGCCGTGAGCTTTGTGGACCGCGGCGAGTACACGAGCCCGCTCGCCGCAAGGCACAGAGTGGCGAAGCCCGCGAAACCGCCGCTCAAGATGCCGGCGGAGTTTGCCAAAGCACTGCAGAGAAACAAGAAAGCTGCGGCGGTATTTGCCGCCTTCAGTCCCAGCGCCAAACGCGAGTACATCGAGTGGGTCGCCGACGCAAAACGCCCGGAAACGCGGGATAAGCGGATTGCGACCGCTGCGGAGTGGATCTCCCAGGGTAAGCAGCGCAACTGGAAATACCAAGAGTGCTGAGCCTGCCCTAGTCTAGGGTTCGGCGAGCAGAATTCTCAGGTCGCGCAAATTGTTCCCTGTTGGACCAGTGACGATGGCGTCGCCGAGTTCCGCGAAATACGTGTGCGCGTTGCTGCGACGAAAATATTCGGTGGGATACATGCCGGCAGCTTTACCGCGTGACAGCGTCTCGCCGTCTGCTACCGCGCCCGCAGCCGGACTATTGCCGTCGATCCCATCCGTTCCCGCACTGAGCACGGCGACACGCTGACCCGCAATTTTTGGCACGCACGCCAGCACCAACGCCGAGTTCCGGCCCCCGATGCCGTCGCCCGTGACTGGCGAACTCACTTCGCCGTCAGCGACGACCGCCACGCGTCGGCCGGGGTGGGTCTTTCGCAACTCCTCGAGTTGCCAAAGCAAATAGTCTGCAGCCTTCTCCACCGGCCAATCGTCGGTGGCATTGTCGCAACAGGTCACGCAACCTTGTGCCTCGGCGGCGTGATGTGCTGGATGGAAAAGATCGTCCATGCCCAGCATCAGGGAAAAATGAGCGTTCGCGAACGATGTGTGGCCCTCTTTCGGAGTCTCTGGCATTTTTCCCGCCGCGAGCCATTGCCTCACTGTTGCAGGAAATTGTGCTTCCAAGTCATATTCGCGGAGTACCCGTATGGCATCCGCGACGATCGTGGGATCCGGAATTGTTGGCCCTGATGCCAGCGCCGATTCTTTTCCGGCGGGAACATCGCTGACCGCCAACGTGATTTTCGTCGCGCTGCCGGCGGCGACGGCCAGTCTCCCGCCCTTTACCGCTGACAAGTGCTTGCGCACCGTATTGATCGCGTCAATCGGCGCTCCACAGGCGACCAGAGCGCGATGTACCTGCTGCACATCCGCCAAACTCTGTTCCGGATTCAGCGGCAACTCGACCAATGCCGATCCGCCGCCCGATAATAGAAAGAAAACCAGAGTTTGTGTATCGCAGGCGTTTAGCAGATCGAGTATCGCTTCGGCCGCGTTCCAACTCTGCTGGTCTGGCACGGGATGTCCCGAAGAAAAAGTGCGCCAACCAGGAAGTGATTGCGTCGATGGGTGTTTTTCCGGTTCGTCGGTGCTGCCCGCCGGGGAAACGACAATGCCTTCGAGCGGTAAACCGCTCGGCAGCACCCGGAGCAGGCCGTGGACCATCGCGCGCGCTGCTTTCCCGAGAGCTACCACGCGCAGACGCTGAAACGCGCGTAGATCAAACTCGCTGTCACAGCAACACAACATCGTTCCACGTACCGACAACTTCCGCTGCATGGTTTCGGAAATATCAATGGCGGCGAGCGTCTCGCGAAAAATACGCAGGGCCATCTGCTTCAAGTCAGCCATAAGCCCGCCGCAGACTCACTTCGCTTTTAGAACTTCGGGATTCAGCATATTGGGCGGCCGTTGCCCGCGAAACAGCGCGGTCATGTTTTCAGCAGCGATGCAGGCCATCTTGGTGCGCGTCTCCACGCTGGCTGAAGCGATATGCGGCGCGAGCACCACGTTGGCGCGCTTCAGGCCCGGCAAAATGAACGGCTCGTTCTCGTACACATCGAGCGCCGCACCGGCAATTTTCCCGGCTTCGAGTGCCGCCACTAGTCCATTCTCATCCACCACCGGTCCGCGCGAAGTGTTGATCAAAAACGCCGTGGGCTTCATGCGATAGAATTTCGGCGCGCTAAACATGCCCCGCGTTTCCGGCGTTAGCGGCACGTGCACGCTCACGAAATCCGCCTCTGCCAGCAGAGCGTCGAAGCTGCGAAATTCCGCGTTCAACTCTTTCTCGACGTCCTCGGCGACACGCTGCGCATCGCTGTAAATCACTTTCATGCGAAATCCACCAGCGCGCCGCGCCATGGCCCGCCCAATGCGCCCGAAGCCAACGATGCCCAGCGTCTTGCCCCAAACGTCGGCTCCCACCAATTGGTCCAAGTCCCAACCAGTCCATTTCCCGGAACGCGCCAGTGTTTCGCCTTCGCCCAGGCGGCGCGCCACCGCCATCATCAGCGTCCAGGCAAAGTCGGCGGTGGTTTCATCCAGCACCCCGGGAGTGTTCGTGGCCACCACGCCGCGCTTGGTGCACGCCGCCACGTCGATGTTGTCGAAGCCCACGGCTACGTTGCAGACGATCCGCAATTTCGGCGCGTTGCGGAGCAACTCTTCATTCACCGCGTCGGTCAGCAAGCAAACCAATCCTTCTTTATCCTTCATCCGCTGTAGCAGTTCCCCGCGTGGCACCGATTTTTCCGGCGAGAAGTACTCCACATCGCAGGTGGCGTCCAGAATCATTCGCGCGGCAGGGAAGAGCGGGCGCGTGGCAAGCACTTTTGGCTTTGGCATATTCGGCTTCAGTCTCGAAATTTACACTAACACACCTGTGGAGCGCTTTCTCCGGTGAAGGCGTTGCGCTCGTCCGGCGCTCTCACTATAGTGGCAACGGGCGCCTCGGGGCGTGCCAGATTTGCTGTAAGCGAAGATCGTCCATGAACTCCGACTTCATCCGCGAACTAAAAGCGCTCCTCGGACCTACGAACGTTCTTTCGCTACCCGAAGAAATGTTGATGTACGAGTACGACGGATCGATTGAAAAAGCGATGCCGGAAGCGGTGGTTTTTCCCAGCACAACGCAGCATGTTTCTTCCATCGTAAGAGTTGCCAATAAATATGATGTGCCGATTGTGGGCCGCGGTGCGGGAACGGGCCTTTCTGGTGGAGCGATTCCGCGCGCGGGCGGCGTGATGATCGTTTTCGCGCGCATGAATCGCATTCTGAGCGTGGACTATGAAAACCTGCGCGCTGTGGTGCAGCCAGGTTTAGTGAATGCCGAACTGACCCGCGCCGTGGAACACGCCGGGCTGTATTTTGCGCCGGATCCGTCGAGCCAAAAATCGTGCACCATCGGCGGCAACGTCTCGGAAAATTCCGGCGGGCCGCACACCCTGGCGTACGGCGTGACCACCAATCACGTCACCGCCCTGGAGATGGTGCTTCCTGGCGGCGAGATTCTGCGCATCGGCAATCCGCACGGCGAGCCGCTTGGTTACGATTTGTGCGGACTCTTCGTGGGTTCGGAAGGCACCCTGGCGCTGGTCACGGAGGTTACCGTTAGACTGTGCCGCAAGCCCGAAGCCGTGAAAACGCTGCTGGCCATCTTCGATTCCATCGACGACGCCAGCGAAACTGTGGTGGATATCACTGCGCGCGCCATCACCCCGGCCGCCTGCGAAATGATGGACGGCTGGACCCTGCGCGTGATCGAAGATTATGTGCACGCCGGTTTTCCCATGGACAGTGCCGCGGTAATCCTGCTGGAGGTTGAGGGTTTGCAGGAATCGGTGGCCGCGCAGTCTGCCGCGATTGAGGAAGTTTGCCTGGCGCATCACGCGCGCGAAGTTCGCGTGGCCCGTGACGCGCACGAGCGCGACCTGCTCTGGAAAGGCCGCAAAAACGCTTTTGGAGCTTTGGGCCGCATCGCCCCGTGCAACTACGTGCTCGATGGCGTCATCCCGCGTTCCAAGCTGCCGCAAACCTTGCGCCGCATCTACGAAATCGGTAAGGCTTACGACCTGCAAATCGGCAACATTTTCCATGCCGGCGATGGCAACCTTCACCCACTAGTACTCTACGATCCGCGCACGCCCGGTAAACTCCAAGCTGCACTGGGCGCCGCCAACGAAATTATCCGTTACTGCGTCGAAGTAGGCGGCTCGCTCACCGGTGAGCACGGCGTGGGCATGGAAAAATCCGAGCTGATGCCCCTGATTTTTTCCGATGCGGATTTCGCCCTGATGCGCCGCGTCCACGACGCCTTCAATCCCACCGCCTCGCTAAATCCCGGGAAAATCTTTCCCATGGGTAAAGGCTGCGGCGAGATTCGCGTTCGACACACGGGCCCGCACGCTGCGCCTGCCACGGCCGGGACGTCGTCCGCCGCAGTGAACCAATCCGCGATTCCCGTGGCCCCGGAACCAGCAATCGTCAAACGCTAAATGCCGACTACCTCCGCAAATCTTGCCGAGCGCTTGTCCTCAGTCATCGACGCCACACGCGTGCGCAGCGATGCAGCAACGCTCTCCGAATACGCCGTGGACGACGTGACGCCGAGCGTGATGGTCAAGCCGGCCAGCGCCGCTGAAGCCGCGGAAATCGTGCGCTTCGCCATAGCCGAAAAGCTCGCCGTCATTCCAGTCGGCAGCCGCAGCAAACTTGGCATCGGCATGCCGCCTGCGCGCTATGACATTGCTATGGACATGACCGCGATGAATCAGATCGCGCACTACGACCCCGGCGACCTGACCCTGAGCGTTGACGCCGGTCTGACGCTTGCCCAATTGAATTCCGCCCTCGCACTGCACCGCCAATTCCTTCCGCTCCTTCTTCCTTTTTATTCGGTGAGCACGATCGGCGGCGCCATCGCCTCGGGCCTCGATTCGCCCTTGCGTCAAGCTTATGGCACCGCCCGCGATTTTCTGGTCGGAGCGGAGTTCATTGATGGCGCTGGCGCGCAGTGCAAGAGCGGCGGCCGCGTGGTAAAAAATGTGACCGGGTACGACCTGCACAAGGTTCTGATCGGATCCCTCGGAACACTGGCCATCATCACCCGGCTGAACTTCCGGACATTCCCTTTGCCCCAAGCCTCCCGAGGCTTCGTAGCCGCCTTTCCTGGCGCGGAAGGAGCGCTGGCGTTACGCCGCAAAATTGCGGTATCCCCGCTCTCCCCTCTCACTCTCGACGTCCTCAATCCGCAACTAGCGCAAATCTTCGCGGCGCAAACACCTTCGGGCCCGGAACCGTCGATCTTCGCCGACGTTGGCGCAAGCGGTGAGGCCGCGTCCGCTGCCCGCGCATCGTTGCCTCTGCCAGCCGACTGGTTTAATCCGCAGGCGTGGCAATTGTGCGCCGCTTTTGCAGGCTCGCCAGAAGTCCTTAACCGCTACGCTGGCGATCTCGACGCGCTGGCGCACAGCCTTCCGTCAGAACTTCGCCCTACCTCCACCATCTTCCTTGACGACACCACCCGTCCTGCCATCTGGGGACGTCTACGCGAAGCCCTCCCTCTTCTGCTCGATTCGTCGCGGGCCGCCACCATCTTGCGCTTAAGTGCGCTGCCGGAAGCACACGGCACTTTTGTCGAGGCCCTGCGACAAATTGCGGATCGTTCCAATGTTTCCTATGCCCTGATCGCGCGTGCCACCGGCTCCATCTACTGCGCGCTGCTGCCAGGCGGTGGCGACGAGCAGATCGTCAGCCAGCTTGGCGAAACCGTGGACGCTATTTTTACGTTTTGCGCGAGACAATCGGCTACCGCATTCATGCTATTCGCACCGGCGCCTTTGAAGCGCCTCGTCAGCATTTTCGGCCCGCCGCGGCCAGACCTCTCCGCCATGCGCCGTGTAAAATTCGCCTTCGACCCGCACAATGTCTTCGCTCCCGGGCGAATGTTCCAGTAGCTTTAACCGTCAACCAGTTTTCAATTTAGAGTTTTGCTTATGACGCCAAAACCTGATCTAGGAGCTGGTTTACGGCGCGCTGCGCCTCGAGGATGGAGTAGCGATGGTCCATTGCGCCGGCCAGGTCCGTATTGGCGAAGGCGATGCGCCCGAACGGCGTACTGCGCAAAACTTCTCGCGGCGCCGGCTGGCCATTTTTGCCAAAGAAAAATCCCGGCTGCGGGCTCAGATAGGCGTGGCCCCAGCGATTCAGCACGATGCCGGCAATGTCGCGGCGGTCGTCAAAGCCCGCGTGTGCGAACATGGCCACGAACTGTTCGCGAATGCGCTCCTCGTACTCGCGAAAAGAAGTGCTCAACATTTCCGCGCGGCCGCGATGCCCCTGATCTTCCGTAGCCATGCCGGGATACGCGTACAACACTTTTACGGAGAGCACCACCGGCGAATCTGGATGAATCGTGGCATCGTCGATCCCCACCGTCGCCATGCGCCGCACGTCGAAATAATTCCCCAGCCCCTCGAACCACCGGCAGCCGCTGATGCCCATTTTGTAGAGGAAGCGCCAATTGCGCAGCGCTACATTGGCCATCATGCATGGGGACCGGTAAAACTGCTCGTAGGCACTCCGCTGGACTGCGGGAAGATCGCTGATAATGTGTTTCGCCGTCCAACTGCCACCGGCCATCACCACGCTGCGTGCCTTGAGTCGAAAAACTTTACCGTCCTTGGCGTACGCGATGGAGACATGCTCCGATTTGTCTGCGTCGCGCGTGCCATCTACGCCGTGCCGCACGTCGACCACCGTCGCGGAAAGGCGCACCCGCGCCGCCGCGCCCGGCGTATCCAGCGCTGCCAAATTCACGGAGTTGCGGCTCACCGCTTCTACGGATGGCGGACCATCGATCGCTGCGGGAATCAGCGTCTTCACCATCAATCGCGCGATTGTGGTGTTGCCGCCGGGAAACATCTGCACCGTTTCGCCGGAACCGTCATCGAGCGGAGGGAGCATGTCCGCCGCGTAATCGCAGTAAGCGGAAAGCGCATCCGGCCCCAGCCCGGAGCCGCCGCCTTCCACTGGTGAGAGAAACGTGCGAATCGTCTCCCGGCTCAGGCTGAATCGCTCCATGAAATGTTGTTCCAGGGATATGGCGTCCAGGCGCCGGGAGATTTCATCGCCTTCATATTTCGGCCCTTGAAATTTGGCGTCTTCCGCGGCCTTGCCCGAGAACCAGCGCGCCAATTCCTTCCGTGTATTTTCCCCCACTGGCGCGCCTTGCATCTGTTTCCCCACCGGATCGATCAGCCACATCCCTGGCTTCTGGCCGAACTTCGCACCAAACCAAAATCCATATTGTCCCGTCGCTAGGCCGGCGGAGTCGTACGGCGTTCGCCCGAGGGTCATCTCTCGTTCCGCGCCAGCCCATTTTTGGTAAGAAAGTTTCGGTGTCCGCAGCCCGATGGAATCGTAAAATCGCGCAATAAGGCTGTGCGGGTAGGGAACTAAATAGATTGCGGAGCCTTGGTGCGCAATCAGCCGCTTGCCATCCACGTCAAATTCATTCAGCTTGGCCTCGCCGCCAAAGATGGGATGGTTCTCCAGGACTAAACAGGT
>DATFYV010000051.1:0-6098 GCA_035314845.1 Candidatus Acidiferrum sp. | reverse complement strand
TGGGTCGATCACAAGGGCAACGCCGACATCGCCGTGGCCACCGCTGAAAAAGAAGGCCAAACCGTCGACAAAGTTTTGGTCTGGAAACGCTATCCCGCACGATTTTCTTCCGACGCCCCCATGATCATGGGCCGCGATTTTTTCATCGACGAAGTTTTGAAAGACTATCGCCATGCCGTGGTCGAGCCCGTCTCGCAGGACGCCGAAGCCCCGCTCTTCCTCATGTACACCAGCGGCACCACCGGCAAGCCCAAGGGTTGCCAGCATCGCACCGGCGGTTACCTGGCATACGTCACCGGCACCGCAAAGTTTTATCAGGACATCCACCCCACCGATGTCTATTGGTGCATGGCCGACATCGGCTGGATCACCGGCCATTCTTACATCGTCTACGGCCCGCTCGCGTTAGCCGCCACCAGCGTGCTCTACGAAGGCGTTCCGCAATTCCCCGATGCCGGCCGCCCGTGGCGTATCGCCGAACGCCTCGACGTAAATATTTTTCACACCTCGCCCACGGCCATCCGCATGCTCCGCAAAGCCGGCGGCGAAGAACCCCGCAAATATAACTACCACTTCAAGCACATGACCACCGTCGGCGAACCCATCGAGCCCGAAGTCTGGAAGTGGTTTTACAACGAAGTAGGCAAAGGCGAGGCCGCCATCGTCGACACCTGGTGGCAAACGGAAACCGGCGGCTTCCTCTGCACCACCAAGCCCGCGCTGGACGCCATGAAACCCGGCAGCGCCGGCCCGGCGGCACTAGGAATTTATCCGGTGATTTGGGACGAAAATAAAAAAGAAGTGCAACCCGGCGCGCACGCCGCGGGCAACATCTGCATTCGCAATCCCTGGCCGGGCATCATGCAGACCATTTGGGGCGATCCGCAGCGCTTCGTGAAACAATACTACGAAAAATATTGCAAGAATCCCCACAGCAAAGACTGGCGCGACTGGCCCTACTACGCCGCCGACGGGGCCCTGCTTCCCGCCGACGGCTACTTCCGCATCCTAGGCCGCGTCGACGACGTCATCAACGTCGCGGGCCATCGCCTCGGCACCAAAGAAGTAGAATCCGCCTGCCTCACGGTTGCCGACGTCGCTGAAGCCGCCGTAGTTCCTGTAGTCGACGAAGTAAAAGGCCGCGTCCCGGAAGTCTATGTCTCGCTAAAACCCGGCATCGCACCCAGCAAAGCCATTCGCGACAAGATCATGTCCACCATCGAAACCATGATCGGCAAAATTGCCCGCCCCAAAAAAATCCACATCGTCCCGGACATGCCCAAGACCCGCAGCGGCAAAATCATGCGCCGCGTCCTGGCCGCCATCTCCAACAACATGGAAACCGGCGACATCACCACCCTGGCCAATCCCGACATCGTCGCGCAAATCCACGAACTGGTTCAGGGCCGCTTCGCCGCCCCGCTAAACGAAGGCCCCGCCGACATCAAACTCTTCGGCGTCGACTCCTAAGCTCTTTCGCTTTTGTAGGCGCCGGGCTTCAGCCCGGCGGCTTGTACTCGTAGCGGCGAGGTTCGGACCGTCGTTGTCTTTGTGGCCGCCGCCGTCCGCTTGCCCTGACGAACGAAGGGAGCGGGCGCCTTTGTTGCAGGCCAATTCCCCACTGGAGCTAGATCGATGTTAGCCCAACAAAAACTCGCCGCCTTCGTAGCCGTAATCGATTACGACAAATCCCGCGCCTTCTACGAGGGCCTGCTTGGCCTGAAATTCCTAAGCCTGGACAATTTCGCCATGGTCATGGAATCGAGCGGCACAAAAATCCGCATGGCCAAAGTCCCCAATCTCCAGCCAGCCCAATTCACAGTCCTGGGCTGGGAAGTTACCAACATCGAAAAAATGGTGGAGGATTTACAGTCGCGTGGTGTGCAATTCGATCGCTACGCCTTCATGCCCCAGGACGGCCCGCCCATCTGGACCGCCCCCGGCGGCGACAAAGTAGCCTGGTTCAAAGACCCCAGCGGCAACGTGCTCTCGTTGGCCGAACACGTCTCAAAGAGCTAGGGTTAGCCCATCATTCGCAGTAGGCGATTTTCTTCGCGCTGCGGTACGCGTGGTCCCGCGTAAGGCCGTGTTCATGTTGCTTCACTAGCCCCCGCATCATGGCCGTCACGAATGCGTTCACAGAAACACGCTCGGAAGCGGCAGCCTTTTCCATCGCCCGTACCAGCCGCTTTTCAACACGCAGTCTGAACCTAACCTTGCTCATGACGAGATTCTATCCCTGCCCGCCGCCCAACTCCCGCACAATGTTCCCAACAAATCCCTTCGCATCCCCAAACAGCATCAGCGTCTTCTCATCGTAATACAGCGGATTATCGATGCCCGCAAAGCCCGGATTCATGCTGCGCTTGATCACCATCACCGTGTGCGATTTATCCACGTCCAGAATCGGCATCCCAAAAATGGGGCTCGAAGCATCCGTGCGCGCCGCTGGATTCGTCACATCATTGGCCCCAATAATCAGCGTCACATCGGTCTGCGGAAAATCTCCATTGATCTCGTCCATATCCAGCAGGCGGTCGTAAGGAATATCAGCCTCTGCCAGCAGCACATTCATGTGCCCCGGCATGCGCCCCGCCACCGGATGAATGGCAAACTTCACGTCCACGCCGCGCTTCGTCAGCGCATCGAACAGTTCCCGCACTTTGTGCTGCGCCTGCGCTACCGCCATGCCATACCCCGGCACGATCACCACCTTATTCGCCGCCGAAAGAATCGCCGCAGCTTCCTCTGCCGTGGCACTGCGCACCTGCTTGGCTTCAGCAGCCCCGCCCGCCGCGGCTTGCACCTGCCCAAACGCGCCAAAAATCACATTGGCAAACGAACGGTTCATGGCCTTGGACATGATCACCGACAAAATAAATCCCGACGAGCCATCCAAAGCGCCCGCAATAATCAGCAGCTTGCTGTTCAACACGAATCCCATCGCCGCCGCGGAAAGTCCCGCATACGCATTCAATAGCGAAATCACCGTGGGCATGTCCGCCCCGCCAATCGGAATCACCATCGAAATTCCAAACAGCAGCGGGATGCCAACGATGAAAGGAAAGATGAACTTGGCTTCCGGATGAATCACCAGATAAACCGCGAGGCCAATCGCCACCGCCAGCAACGACAAATTCACAAAATTCTGGCCCTTATACGTCAGCGGCCGCTGCGGCAATATTTCCTGCAACTTCCCCGCAGCCATCAAACTGCCAGTAAATGTCAGCGAACCCAGGATCACTTCCATGCCCAGAACCGCCATGGTAAAGGCCGGAACGTGCGGCGCCTGCAAGTAATACTCCGCCGTCCCCACCAGCGTCACGCACAGCGCTCCAAACGCATGGCTCACCGCCGTCCGCTGCGGCACCGCCGTCATGGCTACTTTGCCCAGCGGCACGCCGATGATCGACCCCAGCACCAGCGCAATGGCGATCCATTTGTAATCGATAATTCCGTGATGCAGCAGCGTGCCGCCAATGGCCAGCAGCATGCCCACTTCGCCGGCCAGCACTCCATGCCGTGCCGTCTTCGGCGAACTCATCCAGCGCAGCGACAATATAAACAGCGCGCTAGCCACCAAGTAGATGGCTTCAATCACGATCTGGGGAACTGCGAAGCCTTCGCTCATAGCGCGCGCATGCCCCTCAAGACTTTCCGCCCTTGCTGGATTTGCTCGCCTTGAACATCTTGAGCATGCGATCGGTAATCAAAAATCCGCCCACAATGTTGCTGGTAGCCGCCACCACCGCGATGGTGCCCAGAATCGTAGCCATGTTGGTCTTGTGTTCGCCCGCCAGCACAATCGCTCCCACCACGGCAATCGCGTCGAGGGCGTTGGTCAGCGACATCAGCGGCGTATGCAGCAGCGGTGACACATGCTTAATCACCTCAAACCCAATAAACCCCGCCAGCATAAAAATAAAAAGATTGTCGAGCAAGTCTCCCGACATCATCCCTCCCATCCGCGAACGACCTGTGTAGGTGCCGGACTTTAGTCCGGCAGTTTTATCCGCCTACAGTAGAATCAACACGCATGCAGGTCTTGCCTCTCTTCTCGGCGCCTTCTGCGAACTCTGTGTTGAATCCACACGCAACTCTTCGTTAACTTAAACTGCTTGCACCGGCGCCAACACCGGCAACCCAAAAAACTCCCGCACGCGCGCATTTACAATTTCCCCATCGCGCGTCAACAAGGTGTCCCGCACAATCTCATCCGCCAAATTGCAATTCAATTTCCCTTCCTTTACCAAATGCAACAAAAACGCCGTGATATTCCGCGCATACATCTGCGACGCGTGATACGGCACCCCGCTGGCCACATTGATCCGCCCGATGATCGTCACCCCGTGCCGCACCACGGTCTCTCCCGGCACCGTCAACTCGCAATTCCCACCGCGCTCCGAGGCAATATCCAGAATCACCGAACCCGGCGCCATCTTCTTCACCATCTCTTCGGTCACCAGCACCGGCGACTTCTTCCCCGGAATGACCGCCGCGGTAATCACCAAATCGCTCTCCGCCACCACGCGTCCGAGCAACTCCCGCTGCTTCGAATAAAACGAATCGTCCTGCGCTGTCGCATAACCCCGCGCATCCTGCGCGTTCGTCGCCTCAATCGGCAACTCCACAAATCGCCCGCCCAAGCTCTGCACTTGCTCCTTCGCCGCCGGCCGCATATCATACGCCGACGCCACCGCCCCCAGCCGCCGCGCCGTAGCAATGGCCTGCAAGCCCGCCACGCCCGCGCCAATCACAAACACTCGCGCCGGAGTAATCGTTCCACCCGCCGTGGTCAGCATCGGAAACATGCGCGGTAAAGCGTCCGCCCCGAGTAGCACCGCCTTATAACCGCAAATGGTCCCCATCGAGGAGAGCGCATCCATGCTCTGTGCCCGCGTGGTGCGCGGCATCAACTCCACCGCAAAGGAAGTAACCCCGGTATCCGCTAGTTTCTGCAATACTCCCGGCGAACCCAGCGGCCGCAAAAACCCAATCGCCACCTGCCCGCGCCTGAACAAAGGCAAATCCGCGTCGCCCGTGCGATCGTTGGATCCGTAACAAAGCACTTGCACAATCACATCCGCCGCAGCAAACACTTCCGCCCGCGACGCCGCGATCTTCCCGCCCTTCTCCACAAACTGCGCATCCGGATAGCCGCCCGCGATCCCCGCCCCGGCCTCCACCAGCACTTCCATCCCGGCCTTCGCCAGCATGGGAATCACCACCGGCACCAGCGCCACCCGCCGCTCTCCCGGATAGCTTTCTTTAGGCACTCCAATAATCACGGATCATTTTCCCCGAATCGGTTTTATTGCTGCATCAAATTCGCGCGGCGAGAGCATAGCACCGCTCCAGCCATCCGGCCAGTGCTCTACGTCACACTGCGCGTTATTTTATGATTTCCCCTGAAGCTGCACCTGAACTCCCGACCGCGGCATTCGGCGACCTGCTTGCCCTTTGCCACTCGCACCAGCCTTATCGAATCCGCCCCGCCAGCCGCAGCTTTCCGTCCACCATCCGCCGCTCCTCGTCCGTCATCCCCGGAGCCCCTTTTTTCAGCATAGCCATGAACCAGGCAATCTCTTCCGGCGTATCCGGATACCCCACATTCGCAAACCTGGTCTTCCCCCCAACCGGCCGGTTCGAATCCGCAAGTTTATTTCCGTCCGCATCCAGAAAGAAGATAAATGGTATGCCAGTGTTCTCCCCGCCCAGTGCCACCAGCAGTTTTTCCGCGCCCGGATTCTCCAGCTCCGGATGCTCGCCGTGCTCTTCCGCCACGTTCAATTTCGCAAACACAAAATATTTCTGCAGCAACGGCGCGATCTGCGGTGCATTCACAAACATCTCCAGGCGGTGACACGGCCCGCACCAGGAAGCGTTAAACGTGAAGAAAATATTCTTGTGCTGCGCCGCCGCTTCTGCCCGCGCTTCGTTCAACACTTCGCTGGCGCGCGGAGGCGTCGCACATGCAAGCCCCGCGCCGAAAACCAGCAGCAGCAACGCCACGGCGCCTAATTTACCCGTCGATCGCATGGGCAAATTCTACGCCACAACGCGGGCGCCGACCAAAACATCCCGCTCCACACTTCGCT
>DATFYV010000050.1:0-5527 GCA_035314845.1 Candidatus Acidiferrum sp. | reverse complement strand
TACGACCCCACCTACAAATCCTGCACCAAGTTTATCGCCACGGTAGCCAACGAAAAATTCGGCTTCGACATCTCGCCGCTCGCTGAGCTGATCCACTGGGGCGACATCATCGACGGCGCGCAATACGCCAGCCCGGAAGCTGCCGTGGAAATGGTCGAACCCGCCACGCAGTTGGCACTGGTTATCGAAGCCGCCCCGGAAAACGGCCTGCCCGCCCGCATCATCCCGGAGCTGGCCTATCGCCCGTTGGCCGAAATGGTGCAGCTCCCGCTAGTCGCCCAGCACTTGGGGCCGCTCTTGAAACGTCACCGGGATTCCATCGAGATTCTCCGCCAGCGTTGCGAATCCCGCGACGGAGTGGTGTTTTTCGACGTCGCTGACCTGGACTTGGAGGGCTACAACAAATTCATTCCGTATCTCTTACATCCTGAGTCGGTATATTCTGTAAGCGTCAGCGCCTCTCCCGTGCGCGCCAAAGTCTCCCTCGGCACCAACCCCTGGAACCAAGCCCACGCCGACGCCAACTTGGCTTCCCTCGCCGAACAATACGGCGGCGGTGGCCACCAACGCGTCTCCGCCATTTCCTTCGATCCCTCCGACCTGCCCCGCGCCCGCGACGTAGCCGCCACACTAACCGCCCTGCTCCGCAAAGAGTAACCCCTTTGTTGGGGATGTTTGCGCCAGCCGTGTTGCAGGGCCGCCATCCGCGGCGCGTTTCGTCGCGACGCCCTTTAGGGCGTCACATTTCCAGCACGCTGCCGCGCCCTTCCGTTCAGGCCATTCGCCATCCCCTTCGCAGCCAATCGACAAAAATCCCTACGCCATGTAAAATTCTATAGTCTTGGACCGGTAGCTCAATGGTAGAGCAGCTGACTCTTAATCAGCGGGTTGGAGGTTCGAGTCCTCCCCGGTTCACCAAATTCCCTTCTAAAGCAGTTGGGCGGTCCAGACAGGTCCGTGAGGTTCAGCTCGCACGTAGCCGCGACTACCCACTGCAGTATCGGCGCGTCCGACGAGAATTTTTTAGATTTCCGCTAATTTGATCTAGATCCTTCCATCCCCTCAACTCCCACCCGCAGTTGCGGGGGCCAGCTCTTTGCGCACCATCGGCGCAACCTGTGTCCCCAGAATCTCAATCGCCCGCATCATCTTCGCGTGCGGCAGAGTCGAGACTCCCATCTGGAAGGTAATCCGCGCGATGTCGCCCAGCGCCTCGTTCACGTACAGGATTTTCTCTGCCACCGTCTCCGCGTCCCCGATCAGCAGCGCCCCCTTCGGCCCGCGCGTGGCGTCGAACTGCGCTCGCGTGGTCGGCGGCCAGCCACGTTCCTTGCCAATCTCCGTGAAGGTGTGGGCGTAGCCGGGATAGAAAATGTCGGCTGCTTCCTTGGTGGTGTCAGCAAGAAAGCCGATGGAGTGCAGGCCCACCTGCAATTTGTCCGCGGAATGCCCGGCGCGCAATCCGGTCTCGCGGTACAGCTCAATCAACCGGCGGAAGCGGTGTGGCTCCCCGCCGATGATGGCCACCATCAGCGGCAACCCCAGCATCCCCGCGCGCACAAACGAAGCCGGCGTGCCGCCCACGCCCACCCAAATGGGCAAAGGATCTTGCAGCGGGCGCGGATACACTGCCTGCCCCGTCAGCGCCGCGCGATGTTTGCCCGACCAGGTCACGTGTGTGTGTTCGCGAATGGTGAGCAGCAGCTCCAGCTTTTCCGCGAACAGCGAATCGTAATCTTCCAGATTCAACCCAAACAGCGGGAAGGACTCGATGAACGATCCGCGCCCCGCCACGATTTCCGCGCGGCCCTGCGAAATCAGGTCCAGAGTCGCAAACTCCTGGAAGACGCGCACGGGATCGGCGGCGCTCAGGACCGTCACCGCGCTGGTCAGCCTGATATTCTTCGTGCGCGTCGCCGCCGCGGCCAAAATCACCGGCGGTGCGGAATCCAGAAATTCCTCGCGATGGTGCTCGCCGATTCCGAAAACATCCAGGCCCACCTGGTCGGCAAGCTCGATTTCGGCCAGCAAATGATGCAGGCGCTCTGCAGGACGCAACTTCAGTCCGGTGGCAGGGTCGGAAATGGCTGCGGCAAAACTGTCGATGCCGATCTGCATTCGGTAAGCTCCAGAAAATGCGTTGCTGATTTCACTGGTTGGATGCTAAAGCAGGCCATTCCTGGCACATGGCATTCTGTTGTAGGGGCGCAGCAGGCTGCTCGCCATCTCGGCAAGACTTCCCGGGACGCCCATAGCCCGAGACGCAGCCCAGTCGCAAGCTTAAGAATAGCTGCCCGTAGCCCGGCGTTCGTACGCCAGAGTCTCCAGAATTTTTTCCGTGGAAAGCAGGTTCTCCGCGGGCAACGTCAATTTTGGTTTGAGTCGCCGAAAAATCTCTTCGGCCATGCGCACGCGCACGTTGTAATCGAGCGAATTGCGCCGGTTCAGAAACGAATCGATCAGCGCACATTCATCCGCCGTCAGCAGATTCGCGCCCAGAGGACCGGCGCTCGCAGCCGTGGGCTCCGGCGCGGCCTGCCAGATCGGTTTCAACTCGCTCAGCGAAGCCTCGCGTACCACCAGTGCGCCTACCACCAAATCGCCGAGCCGCTTGTTGCGTTTATTAAGAAACGCCGTGAGCATGCCCACGCCATAAAAAAACGGCATCCAGTCCACAATGCGCAGCAGATTGCGCCCAATCGTTTCCGCCGGTGTCAGCGGTCGACCGGAATCCTTGATAACGCGAATGCCTTGTTTGCGCTTGCCGGGAGTCTGCCCGTTCCAAAGAATCTCAAACAGCGGGTAATACCCGAAATACAGGAAAAAATAAAACAGAATGTAAATCGCGCCGAGCCAGGTGGCAGAAAGCGGAAAGATTTTCTCCACGCCCATGATCATGAACACGCCTGCGATGCCGCCAACCAACCCGATCAGGATTTGCCACAGCGTGTCGTAGGCAATCGCCAGAAAGCGGCTGCCGATTCCCGCAATGGCAAAATCCACATCGGTCTGTTCCGGCGTCTGGATGGTAAGCTGGTCGGCGGAAGAATCGGACGGCAACACGAGGTTTGGCGGGTTTGAGGACATGATATCCAATCGTTGGCTGGAGAAACGTAAACCCTATTGGGCGCGCCTCGATCAACTCGTGGAGCGCTGCAGTCGCGGAGTCGGCTCGCTTAACCACAGCGAATTGCAGGAACTCGGCCTATTGTATCGCCAAACGGCTTCCGACCTGGCCACCGTCCGCGAGGACGCCTCCGCACGGCAACTGGCCTCATACCTGAATCAGTTGCTGGGCCGCAGCCACAACCTGATTTACCTGGGGCACAAAGCCAAGGTCAGCGGCCTGGTGCATTTTTACCGCGACGCGTATCCCCAGGCATTCCGCGACACCTTACCACAGACCCTGCTGGCCTTCGCGATTTTCCTGGTCGCGGGCGTCGTCGCGTGGGTCGTCACTTGGCACGATCCGGCCTTCGCCTATCGCTTTCTCGGTCCGCAAATGATGGAGACCATCGAGCAGAAAAAAATGTGGACGGAATCCATCGTGGCCATCAAGCCGCTGGCGTCTTCCGGCATCATGACCAACAATCTTTCCGTTTCTTTCAGCGCCTTTGCCATGGGCATCACCGGGGGCCTCGGAACGATCTGGATGATGGCGTTCAACGGCCTCATGATCGGCGTCATCGGCGCGGCGACGTGGAAAGCAGGCATGGCTTTGCAACTGTGGAGTTTCGTTGCTCCTCACGGCGTGCTGGAATTGCCGGCAATTTTTATTGCCGGCGGCGCGGGCCTGGAAATCGCGCGCGGCATGCTCTTTCCTGGTTATTTGCCGCGCAGACTCTCGCTGGCGCAAGCGGGCGGCCGCGCCTCACGATTGTTGATGGGCACGATTCCGCTGCTCATCGTCGCGGGATTGATCGAAGGATTTTTTTCCCCCAGCCACATTCCGGTGGCCATGAAGTTCAGCCTCGCCGCAGTGCTGTTCTGCGCGCTGATTCTGTATCTATTCAGCGCACGAAATACCGAGCAGCCCAAACCGTCAGCAAGCGCGACATTGGCCACCGCGGCTACAACAAATTCCGTTCTTTGATATCCAGATACTGATTCACGAGCGAAGAAGCCAGCAGGCCGGGAACTAGCTCGAACGCCAGGACGCCGCGCTGGCGCAATCCGCGCATCAATAAATCACGGCGCGAAGCAATTTCGAGCGCCGCGGCGTGACGATACATTTCCTCCGTAGTCCGCGGATTTTTCTCTGCCAGCGCAGCGAGATCCGGCTGGCTCATTGCGCTGAAAACCACCAGATGCCGTTTGGTCATTTGCATCGCGTACTCGATCACTTCCGGGGTGGTGGGCGTTTCCGCAAAATCGGTGATCCACACCACCAGGCTGCGGCGGCTTTGCTCCGTGAGCAAGACGCGCGCGGCCAGCGCATGATTGGCCTCGGCAGCTTCGCCGTGCACGAGCGCTAGAGAATCGACGATGTTGCGCTGATGCTGTGCGCCGCGTCCCACGGCGAGATTCTGCTGGATGGCGCGACCGTACGCGAGCAGGCCGACGCGATCGCCGCATTGCCCCGCGACTTGCGCTAGAGAAAGCGCGGCGTTGACGGCGTAATCGATTTTCGCGAGGCGCAGGTCGCTATCATCCTGGCGAATTTCCGCGCGCGTCAGGCGCCCGGCGTCCAGCACGATCCACACCGCTTGGCTGCGCTCGATCTCAAAGATGCGCGTGGTGAGCGCGTGGCGGCGCGCGGTAGCAGTCCAGCAAATGTCGCGCAGTTCGTCGCCGCTGCGATATTCGCGTAAGCTTTCAAATTCGCGGCCGTGGCCGCGCTGCCTGCGGCGGCGCTTTTCCATTTCCACCTGGCGGCTGCGAATCAAGTGCAGCACCTGCTGGCGCGCCTGCTCAAGGTCGGGGAGAACGCGCACGCCTTGCGCAGTGTCCGCGATGGCCCAGCGCTGCGCGAAACCGAGCAAGCTCTGATATTTCAGATACGCACGGCCGAGTTGCACGTCGCCGCGCGCGCGCGGAAGAATTGCGTAGCGTCCACTGGCCTGCTGATTCGCGGCAACGTTTAGTAGCAGGGAAGGCGGCTCGGCGCGAAACGATGCCGGCGTTTCATCGACCAGCGCGCAGCGAATATCAGCCGCACCAAAATTAGTTATGGCGACGGTAACTTCGCCCGTGGTGGCCAGCGCCGGCGGATGTTCCCAAGCGCGGCGCACTTCGAGCTGCGCCGGTTTGGGCAAACGCAAAAGATCCGCAACGAACATCGCGAAGATCAGCGCATCCCAAACAAACATTGCGTCGATCAGGCGCGGCGCCCACCACGCCGGAATCAGCCACAGAAAACCAAGCAGCAGCGCCACAAAAAATCGCGCGCCAAAACCAAACGGTATGCGCCCATGCGCGCCCGCTCGTCCCACGACTTCCACAGGTACAAGCGGCCGCGACGAACTCATTGGCAATTCCTCGGTTCGAGCATTTTATTTCGTGGTTGGGACCCTTCTCACTCGACCTT
>DATFYV010000049.1:0-3294 GCA_035314845.1 Candidatus Acidiferrum sp. | reverse complement strand
CCATGGCCAAGAGCGGCACCGTCCATCCGTGCTTTGCCTGCGTCCGATACTCAGCCCAGTCCGCCGGCCGTCCGCGCCGCTCGCGATATGCCATGGATTCGTCTCTCTCTTGCAGCCAAGGGTTACCGTACTTAGACTTGTGAAATCGCTAATAATTATACGACCGCCGCTGTTTCCAGCTTTCGTGCTTCCTGCCAAAGTCCCAGGTAAGGGCGCAGTTCTGCCATCATCTTCGCAAACTGCGCCAAATCTAGCGACTGTGCGCCATCGCTGATGGCTTTTTCTGGCGCCGGATGCACCTCCACGATCAGCCCATCCGCGCCAATCGCCACACCCGCTCGGGACAACGCCGGCACCAGGCTGCGCTTCCCTGTTGCGTGGCTGGGATCCAGAATCACCGGCAAGTGCGTCAGTTCCTGCAGTGCTGGAATGGCGGCGATGTCGCAAGTGTTGCGCGTCACCGTTTCAAACGTGCGAATCCCCCGCTCGCACAAAATCACGTCGGGATTTCCGTGGGCCGTAATATATTCCGCGGACATCAGCAGCTCCTTCACCGTGCTGCTCAATCCGCGCTTCAGCAGCACCGGGCGGCCGCATTTCCCTAGCGCCTTCAACAATACGAAATTCTGCATGTTGCGCGCGCCCACCTGCATCACGTCGGCGTGCTCCGCGATCAACTCCACGTCGCGGTCGCTCATGACTTCCGTGACGATGCCAAGTCCAGTCGCCAGCTTGGCCTTCTGCAACAACTTCAATCCTTCCACTTCCATACCCTGAAAGTCGTATGGCGAAGTTCGCGGCTTGAACGCGCCGCCGCGCAGCAATTTTGCACCGGCCTTGGCCACGCCCTCCGCGCTCTGCATGATCTGCTTCTCGGATTCCACCGAACATGGCCCGGCAATCACCACAAACTCGTCGCCGCCAAATTCCGCTCCTGCAGCGCCCTCGATCTTGATGCGCGTCTTGCCGGTGCGGAATTCCTTGCTGACGAATTTGTACGGCGCGGAAATGCGCACCACTTTTTCCACCTGCGGCATGGCCTCCACGGACTCGAAACACGCCGTCACGTCGCCCACGCCCACCACCCCAATCACGACGCGCTCTTCGCCTTCGATGGAATGCACTTTGTATCCAAAGTGCTCCACCTGCTTGCGTACTTCATCGATGGCTTCGCGCGTGGAATGCAGCTTCATGGAAATAATCATCGCCAGTACCCTGCCCTTCTCTCTCGCAGCAAAATTTAGAAATCCTGCCCCAAAAACAAAAAAGCCCACTCTGTGCGAGTGGGCTAAAGTCGGTTGCCGCTTTTTCTACAACATCGCCCCTCGCACTAGTTTGTGTGACCTGCTAAATCGGTATCCAAACCAGCGAAACGACACTGCGGAAGCGGTGGCGTCAAGCGTTCTCGTGGTGGTAGACATGAGATTCATCGGGACGGTCATCACCATCGCGGGTTAGTGTATTTCCTCTGGCCAAGAATGGCAACCGGATTTACCGCCGCCACTTGAGCCAGTTCCCTTGCTTACGGGAACAGCAGGACGGCGATGCGGTAGTGCGTAAAGCCGTCAGAATTGCTGCCCGGGTCGCAGGCGCCCACCGCGGCGGAGCGGTATTTTCCGCTGGACAGCAGAGTTTTCAATTTTGCCGGCAACTGACTCAAATCCGCGGTGTCAAACTTTATAAAGGCCGAAGCCTTGCCCGCGTAGCCACTGGCCATCTGACAAGATTGCCGCGCGTCGTTCCACTGCGTGTGTGCCGGATTGTCCGCGGTGTGCAGTCCTGCAGCGGAAATCAGCGCGCGGATTTTAACTTCCTGCTCGTAAATCGTCAGACTCTCGAGTCCCTGGGCAAAATCCTGCACGGCATATAAGCCCTTTCTGCCGGGCATCTCGGCGATGCCGATGGCGTTCAGGTCTCGGTCCAGAATGTTCGCGCGGTGCGGCGGCGAATGCATCCACTCGTAGTGAATTTCATCGGGCGAACCCGCGACCGCCACGTTTTCCGCGGCCACGGAAAATTCCACGCCGCTTTGCCGCAAGCGCAGTTTCAAATCCTGCTCCCCGGGGAACTGGTGCGACAGCGCTTCATGCTGCACCAGCAGCGCACAGTGCTGGCGCGCCGCGGCGGCAAGGTTGGCGTCCCAATGCAGTGGAGGCAATCCAACCAGGACGCGCGACTCGTTCACATGGTCGAAGAGAATCTTTTCATCGCCACTCGGCGCATTTCCGGAGTGCTTCTCGGTTGTCGTTGCCGCTTTCAGCGAGTGTTGCGAAGTGCGCCGCGGACTCTGCGCATAGGGCGGGCGGTTGGGATCGCTTCCGGATTGCGCGCTGCTCGCCGACGCATTTTGCGCCAGGCACGCGCCCGGCGACATCACCGACAGAACGATCGCGGCAGAAGCACAAAACACGATGGCGAAAAATTTCGCTGGCGCGGGCTTGGACAAGGCGAACTGGCTCCTGGCATGCGAACAGATGCTGCTAGTAGCTAAACACCGATGCGCGCCAGGGGTTTTGGGAAATTTAGTACCGGTTGCTTAACCGCGCACGCGCACGGCGCTGAAGCTGAGGATCACGTGACCGCCGTTGGTCGGACGGCCGAAGCTGAGCATGGGACGGAAGCTGGAGAACATCAGGATTTGATCGAGTTGATGGCGCGTCTGCTGCGTCGTGGGGCCGGAAAGAATTTCGTAGCCATCGAATTGGCCGCGCGCGTTGACACTGACATCGACGAGCAGGCCATGCGCATCGTCGCTTTCAGGCGGCTCGGGAGCCCAAGACTCGGGATAATCGGCCAGGGTCAGCACTTCGGCGGGGCGCATCAGATTGATGTCGGTATCATTCTGCACCGCGCGAACGGTTAGGCCCGGAGCAATCATTTGGAAGACCAGCGCAAACACCACGATGGCGACGAAAAAACCTCCGGTGGCGGGCACGGTGAGGGGACGGGCCACATTATCCAGCAGAATTTCAGCGTGATCGCGAACCTTGCGGAAACGCCCGCGCCAATTTTGTGTCGGCTCCATCTGCGCCGCGGCGACTTTAATGCGCACGGCCAGATCCGGCGGCGGAACGTTTTGCGGAACGCGGGAAAGCAATACGGCGAGTTTGCGGAAGCGTTCGAGTTCCGCGCGGCACCCGGCGCAGGCGTCGAGATGCTCGCGGATCTGCACCCGCTCTTCGATGCGGGCAGCGCCCGTGACGGTGTAGTCGAGATAGCCGGCGAGTCGTGTTTGTACGGCTTGGCACTTCATTGCAAACCCTCGGGTGCGGTGCTGGTCCGCATGGACATGCG
>DATFYV010000048.1:0-3331 GCA_035314845.1 Candidatus Acidiferrum sp. | reverse complement strand
GTAGATGTCATGATGCGGCGGCGGAGAAATCAGCGGCGTCCCGGGCGTGGCATGGCGAATGCGCGCGATGTACGCCGTAACTTTTTTCGCGGGAAGCTGGCCGCCTTCGCCGGGCTTGGAGCCTTGCGCCATCTTGATTTCCAGCTCCTGGGCGTGCACCAGATAATCCGCGGTGACGCCAAAGCGGCCCGAGGCCACTTGCTTGATTTTGTTAGCGGCATGCGGCTCGTGGTGATAAACGTCGGGATCTTCCCCGCCCTCTCCGGTGTTGCTGCGCGCTCCAATAGAGTTCATGGCTTCGGCTAGCGTGCGGTGTGCTTCCGCGCCCAGCGAGCCGAGAGACATGGCCTGCGTGCTGAAGCGGCGCAAAATCGAGTCGCTGGATTCCACTTCTTCGAGCGCCACCGGAGCATCCGGAGCGGTTTCCAACAAATCCCGCAGGAAAATCGGGCCTTGGCTTTCCGCCAGCTCCTCAAACGCGGAATATTTTTTGGCCTCTGGGGCTTTGACGAAGGCATGCAAACGGCGCAGCACTTCCGGCGAATTGGCGTGCAGCTCAGCGCCTTTGCGGAAACGATACAGACCGGCATCGGACATCTCGTCGGAAGCTTCGGAAAACGCAGCCTTGTGCATTCGCAAATAATCGCCCAGCACATCGTCGAGCGATTTCTGCCCCGGAAAATCCGCGGCGTCTTCGAAGAATTCGCTACAAAGCTCTTCCTTCAGTCCCACGATCTCGAACAAATGGCTGTTGCGATAGCTGGCCAGCGTCGAAACGCCCATCCGGGCAAGAACTTTGCGCAGGCCTGCGTTGATGGCCGTGCGAACCGCTTCGACCGCGTTTGGCTCGTGCTCGAGAACCTCAGGCGCCTGGGCAAACTGCAGCGCAAGACTCGGAACCACTGCGCTCGCGCCACTCGCCACGAGCAGCGCCACATGATGGGTATCAAAAACCTGCGCCGACTCCACAATCAGCGGAACGTCCCAACAACCCTGCCGCACCATCGCTTTCCACACCGCGGCCGTAGCCAGCAGTGCAGGCAACGGAGCGCGTTCCGCGCTGATCGCGCGGTCGGAAAGAAGGAGGAGCCCCGGGCGCACACCACTGCTCAGAGGGGTAGTTAAAAGCTGAGCAACAGCGTGACGTGCACCCGGAACTCCCTGGGTGGAAGGAAAAGTCAAATCGATGTGTACGACGGGAGCCGACTCACTCCCAAGCTCCGCAACCAGCGCGGCGAGCTCCGCCTCGTTAATCACCGGACCTGGCAGCACCAATCCATCGCGCAAATGCACATCCAGAGACATCACGTGCGATTCGCGCAATGGATCGATCGGCGGATTGGTCACCTGCGCGAAACGCTGCTTGCAGTAATCCCACAGCGCGCGCGGCAGCGCGGAGAGAAACGCCGGCGGCGCGTCATCGCCCATGCTCCAGTCCGACTCTTTTCCGTGAAGTAATCCCGAAAAAAGTATTTTGTACTGGTCGTCTGTCCAGCCAGAAGCCGTGGCCACACGTTTCGGATTTTCCAAAGCCGCAGGCAAAGGAAGCGCGTTGGACGGCGTGGGAACCGCGGCAGGAATCGCGTTACGCAGCGGCGCGGAGGCTGTCAGCTCGGTATACTTGGCCGCCAGCCGCTTCAGAATCTCCCGCCAGCGCAGAAAAGTGCCCTCTTCCGGATTGGCTAGGATCATCTCGCCCGGGCCAAGCTTTTGCCGCTCCGCAATCTGCGATTCCGCAAAATCGATCAGCCCCGTTTCCGAACCCGCCACGATCAACCCATCGTGCGTAACCGTGTAGCGCAGCGGCCGCAACCCATTACGATCCAGCTTGGCCCCGACGTAACCTCCGCCGTAAAACACCAGCGCCGCCGGCCCATCCCACGGCTCGCTTTCCCGCGAACGCGCCCGCAGCGCCGCTTTCACATCGCGCGAAAGATGCGGATCCTTTTCAAACGCGGGCGGCACCAGCGCCAGCATCGCCGCCGCCGGCGTCGCGCCTTCCAGCAACTTCAGCTCGAACGCATTATCGAAACTCGCGGAGTCGCTAACGCCCTGTTCCAGCGCGGCGAACCAATCCTCCACGCCGAGCCGTGAGCGCAGTTCATTTTCCCGAGCCCGCGTCCACCGGCGATTGGAAAGAATGGTGTTGATCTCGCCGTTGTGCGCCACGTAGCGAAACGGCTGCGCGAGATCCCACGAAGGCTGCGTGTTGGTCGAATATCGTTGATGAAACACGGCGAAAGTTGCGGTGAAACTCGGGTCGCGCAGGTCCTCATAGAACTGGGGGAACTGCCAGGGGGTCAGCAAGCCCTTGTACACAACACTCTGCGAGGACAGGGAACAGATATAACAGCGCGGCGGCAGAACCGATTCCGCGCGCTTGCGGAGCATTGCCATTTCGCGCTCGAAATCCGCACCAGGCTTTTCCGCCTCCACATAAAACTGCCAAATTTCCGGCATGCTTTCCCGCGCCCGCGCTCCCAGCGACCGCGGATCAACCGGAACACGCCGCCAGCCCAGGACCTCCAACTCTTGCGCCTCCGCGGCCGCGTGAATCGCAGAGCGTGCCTGCAGCGAGAATGGCGCCGCTAGAAATGCAAAGCCCAAACCGAAAATCTCGGGAAGCTCCAGCCCTTGCTCTTTAGCCCGCGCGCGGAAAAATTGCTTCGGCAGCGAGGTCAGCAGGCCCGCGCCATCGCCGCTGGCGCCGTCGGCGTCCACACCGCCGCGATGCGTCAGGCGCTCAAGCGCAGTCAACGCATAGTCGACAATGTCGTGTGCCGGAGCCGCGCCCAGGCGCGCCACAAAGCCCGTGCCGCACGCATCGTGATCCGGGTGACCCCAATTGGGATGGCTAGCCACACTCCCATATAGGGGCACGCCCGCTTCCAAGTACAACGCAGAATTTCAATTCGGCAAATTGGTTTTCTGACGGACCGCAAATGTTAACGGATCGTTAATTTACAGCGACGGGTCCTCGTAGGGGCAGTCCCACGGTTGCGGGACTGCGCCCCAGCTTGCCCGGATGTAAGCGAAACCGGCACCTACAACACGATGGCGAGAAACGCGGCCGGCTAAAACTTGGTAACTTCCGTAAAATTAAAGTCTCGAATTTTCATCGCCGGAACGACCATTTCAAACGCCTCTTCGCCAGTGGCGCGAAGTGCCGGCCCCAGCATCTCTACATTGCGCAGCGCTTCCAGCAGCGACTGATTAAACCGGAGATTGCGCACTGCGGAGGTGACTTTCCCTTTCTCTACCAAAAACAATCCGTCCCGCGTCATCCCGGTCATGATCTTTTCGTAGGGATCCACTTCGCGAATGTACCAGA
>DATFYV010000047.1:0-6195 GCA_035314845.1 Candidatus Acidiferrum sp. | reverse complement strand
TCGTTGGTGGCCACCAGCGGAATCCCGGATTCTTTCGACAGCCGCACCAACTCGGGGTTCACGCCCTTCTCTATTTCCAGACCCTGGTCCTGAATCTCCAGAAAGAAATTGTTCTTGCCAAAAATATCGCGCAGCCGGTAGGCATTCTCGCGCGCCAAATCGTATTTCTGTTCGGCCACCGCTTCCGTAACCGGCCCTTTTAGACACGCGGAAAGCGCAATCAATCCCTTGCTGTGTTTGGCCAGCAGGTCGTAATCGATGCGCGGCTTGTAATAAAAGCCTTCGAGAAACCCCGCGGATACCAGCTTGATAAGGTTGTGATAGCCCTCAAGGTTTTCGCTCAGCAGCACCAAATGATTGTTGCCGCGCCCGCCGGTCTCCATCTCGTCGCCGTTTTGCTTGCCGTTCGGCGGCGCGTTCTTCTCGCCGCGATCGTGGCGGCTGCCTTTGGCCACATACACTTCGCAGCCGATGATGGCCTTCACGTCGCGCTTGCTGGCTTCATTGAAAAAATTCGCCGCGGCAAAGAGGTTGCCATGATCGGTGATGGCCACCGCCGGCATCTTCTGGCGCGAAGCCTCGTCCAGCAGCTCGCTGGTCTCGCAAGCCCCGTCCAGCAAACTGAAATCAGTGTGAACGTGCAGGTGAACGAACTGCGGTGGCCCCATGGACTTCAATTCTAAAACTCTTGCGCGAGAATTGCGACTCGCATTCTCACGTTTTCCTCAGGAATGTTTTTGCCGAAGATATCTATTTTTTCCCGGCTGCTTTTTTGGCCGGCGCCGTCTTCTTCCCCGCCTTGGCAGCAGGCTTTGCTGCCGCACCCTTGCCCGCATTCTGCGAACGCCGCGCCGCCATCCCGGCCGAATGCTTTTGTTTGGCCTCCGCGCTGGCCGCGGCCACAGTTTTTTCCTCGGCTTTCGACGGCTTCTTCTCTTTCTCTTTCTTCTTGGGAACTTCACGAATCCCCGACAGCTTGCGCAAAATCTTCTCGCGTTCCTCCGGAGTCTTGGCCCGGCCGGTCAGTTGTATCGCAAACACCTGCTCCACGATCTCATCAAACTTCGCCCCGCGTTCCATTCCCAATGCCTGCAGCTCCGCCCCCACCACGGGCAGCGCCGCGCGCATGGGCCGCCACTTATTCAAGTACGCTTTAATCTTCGATACCGCGCCGGAATGATTCGATTCCGCCAGCAGATACGCGGTCTGCTCCGTGGGCATCTTTTCAATGAACCTGTATGCGTCGATGGGCGCTTCCAGCTTGCGCCCCAGCAACTCCTTTTGCACCGCCAGCGTTTTCTCCTCAAAGTTCAATACCGTCGCGGCCTCCGCACTCTTGAACCCTGCCTTGGACAGTACTCCCGCCAACTCGCGATCCTTCATTTTGCCCAGGATCGCCAGCAGCATCGGCGACGCCAGGCGCGGCCGCAATCCCGCCATCATCAAGTCTTCGCGCACTTTCACCAGCCTGCCGATCGCCTCATAATCCGGACGCTTTTTGGCCAGCGCCGGGCTGACCGCTTCCATCAAGTCATGTTCTTCCCAGGCTTTCAGCACCACCGTGGGCCGCTCTTCACGCGCCGCCTCGCGCAACTCCGCCCCGGCGTCCTCCGGCTCGATGGTCTTGTGCAGTTCGCGCTCGATAGCCAGGTCAAACCACTCCTGCGTGCGCGTCTCCACCTTAAAACCCATGCGTGCCGCAAAGCGCAACACCCGCAGCAGTCGCACCGGCTGATTCGTAAAACTGTGAATGGTCAGCGCCCGCACTTCCCCGCGCTCAATATCGGAGAGTCCATTGGTGGGATCTAGCAGCAACCCGCGCGAAGCCGGATTCAAAGAAATGGCAATGCCATTGAGAGAAAAATCCCGCCGCCGCAGGTCTTCCATGATCGTCGACCAGCGCAGCTCCGGCCGCGTCCCCGGCCGCACGTAGTGATCGTCGCGCGCCGCAGCAATGCTGCCCTCCACCTCGCCCGCGAACAACACCTCCACGTGCCGCAGCTTTTCATCCTCCAGCAAGATCTCCGCGCCGCCCTTTTCCAGTTCGCGCGCCAGCTTGCTGGGGTTGCCTTCGATGGTGAAATCCAGGTCCCGCAGCGTCGCGCCGGTAACCAGATCGCGTACCGTGCCGCCCGTCAGGTACAGATTGAATCCCAGCGCCGCTGACAACTCCTGCACGCGCATCATGGCCGCCCGTTGCTCCGGCGACATGCGGCTTTCCAACAAAAACATATAGTCTGGCATTACGTTTCCTCGACTTTAATTTATTCACCCCGCACACCGCGGCGGGCTCAGCCTTTGTTTCACGCCCCAAGGCGCTTGGCACGCGCCCTCACGCCCGCGCCCTCATGCTCGCGGATGATGCGCCTTGTAAATCTGCTTCAACCGCTCCTCCACCACATGCGTATAAATCTGCGTGGTGGAAATATCCGAATGGCCCAGCATCAACTGCACCGACCGCAAGTCCGCCCCGCGTTCCAGCAGATGCGTCGCGAAGCTGTGCCGCAACATGTGCGGCGTCAGCGCCACGCGCAACCCGGCCTTGCGCCCGTACTGCGACAGGATCTTCCAAACTCCCACTCGGCTCAGTCCCCGCCCGCGGCGATTCAAGAACAGCGTCGCCAGCGGCGGCGCCTTTCCCAAAAGCTGCGGCCGCGCCTCGTTGAGGAACTTTTCCACCATGGCCAGCGCTTTCTTGCCCACCGGCACCAGCCGCTCCTTGTCACCCTTGCCGATGCACCGCACGCAGCCCACCTTGGTGTCCAAGTCGCCCACGCGCAGGTTCACCAACTCCGAAACGCGCAGCCCCGTGGAGTACAACACCTCCAACATGGCGCGATCCCGCAGTCCCAGCGCCGTCTTCTGGTCCGGCTGCTGTAACAAACGTTCCACGTCTTCCAGCCGCAAATATCCCGGCAGCGAGCGGCGAATCTTCGGCGATTCCAAGTTGATCGACGGGTCTTCGCTGACCAGTTCATTGATCTGCGAGAAGCGGAAGAAATTGCGCAGCGTCACCAGAATGCGCGCCACACTCTTGCTCTCCAGATTTTGCCGATACAATCCGGCCAGAAAATCCACCAGATCGTCGCGGCTGACGCTCGCCAATGCCAGTTTCCGCTTCTGCGCGAAAACATTGAACTTCGCCAAATCCTGACGATAGGCGCTAACGGTGTTGGGCGAAAGCCCCTTTTCCACCCTCACGTGGGTCAAAAACGACGATATCGCTGCGGATATTTCCATTTACGAGCCCGAAAATCCTTCCCCGGCCGCCGGCCGCTGCCTTAGCGCAATGCCGTAGACTTCCTCAAGTTCGTGGCAACGGAACATCCACGCCACCGCCAAATACAAAATCGTGGCGCCGGAAATCATCGCTCCGAATACCAGCAGTTGCACGCTAAAGTGCGAATGAATGGTGAATTCCGTATATTTCGCCCCGAACCAGCAGGCCACGCCCATAATTCCCGAGCACAAGGCAATCTTCCCGAACGACCGGAAAATCTGGATGGTGCCCAGCGCGCCGTAGCGCAGCCGAAACACCAGAAATAACGCAAAGAAATCGAAGTAGCAGGAAAGCGCGGTGGCCAATGCGGGGCCGCCGTTTTGCACCCGCTTGAAGAAAAACTCCAGGAACACGATGTTCAGGATAATGTTCATCACCAGCGATATCGACGCCACGATCACCGGCGTCTTGGTGTCGTTGGCGGAATAAAACGCCGGAACAATCAGCTTTACCGACGCCAGCGCCGGCAGTCCCAGTGCGTAATACAGCAGCGCTCGCGCCGTCAGCCGCGTCGATTCCGCCACGAACTGCCCGTGTTGAAACAGCACGCGAATAATCGGCTCGCGCAAAATCACCAGTCCGACCGCCGCGGGCACGGTGATGAACGCCACGATGCGCACGGCAAACGTCAGCGTTTTTTTCAACGATTCAAAATCCTTGGCCGCCGCCTGATGCGACATCATGGGGAGAATCGCAGTCGCCACCGCTATGGCATAGCCCCCGAGCAGCAACTCCATAACCCGGTCTGCCACGTACAGCGCCGCCAGGCTGCCCTGCGGCATGCGCGCCGCCGTCGCGAAATACGTGTCCACAAAAAAATTAATCTGCCCGATGCCAATGCCGAAAAATCGCGGCAGCATCAGCCGCGCCACGTCGCGAATTCCCGGATGACCGAAGGACAGCCCAAACTTGAAATTCATCCCCTTGCGCACCAGCGTGGGTACCTGAATCAGAAACTGCAGCGCTCCGCCCACCAATACCCCGACCGCCAGCGACACCGCGGGATCGTCGAAGTATTTCCAAACCGCGCCGATCGAAAACAGAATGATGGAAATATTCAAAAAGACCGACGTCGACGCCGGCAGCGCGAAAATGCTGAAACAGTTCAAAATCCCCATGGCCAGCGCCGCCAGCGACACAAAAAATAGATAGGGAAAGATAATGCGGTTCAGGGTGATGGCCTGCTGATACGAAACGCTGTTCCCCGCCGACGCAGTAAAGGTATGAATCACTGCCGGCGAGAACACCATCCCCATTACCGTGATAATCGCTACGATAAACGCCAGCGTCCAAAACAGGCGGTTGGCAAATTCCCAAACCTCCGCCGGCGATTTCTCCCGCATATACTTGGTAAACACCGGGATAAACGACGAAGTCATCGACCCTTCGCCCACTAACCGCCTGAAAAGATTGGGGATACGATACGCCAAGACGAACGAGTTGGCCGCCAGCGAAGTGCCCAAAAGAAACGTGATACGCTGATCCCGCACGTAGCCAAGCGTGCGGCTGACCATCGTGACCAGGGTGATAATCGAAGCCGACTTCAGGATCTGCTTCTTTTCCGTCAACGGGCGGCACTCCAGGGGGCCTAACCCTAATGGAAACAATGACTTGACAGCCGCAAAGCGCTTAACATAACATAACTATAAGCAAATCGCAAATTTTTGCCTTAACCGCCCTTGGACTTGCCATAACTTGAAAACGCGCGCCCCAGCTTCCACGCATAAAAAGGTCGTCATCGTCCTGTCCAGCAAGAAGCCCGTGCGCGGCTACCTCAGCCCCGCACGCCTCGGCCAAATCGACCCGCTGGACTTGCTCACCCCCGACGGCGAGCGCCAGGAAATCCCCCTCGCCAACATCCGCTCTGTCTATTTCGTCCGCGAGTTCTCCGACGATTTCGAGCCGGAACGCAAAGCTTTCCTGAGCCGCCCCAAGCTCGACGGCCTCTGGCTGCGCCTGCGCTACCTCGATGGCGACACCCTTGAAGGCGTGGTCCCCAACGATTTGCTCTCACTAATCGACAACGGCCTGCAAATCACCCCTCCCGACCTGAATTCCACCACGGATCGCATCTTCATCCCCCGCTCCGCCTTAAGCGAAGTCACGGTCCTCGGCGTAGTCGGTATCGCCCGCCGCAAACCGGCCTCTGCCGCGGCCGCGCAACCCCGCCTCTTCAGCGAATAGCCCGTGCATTGCCGCCTTCGCCGCGGGGCTTTCTCTTCTCTGCGCACTGTGTGTACTCTGATAACTCTGCGTTAAGGTTTTTCCGCACCGCACCGAGGAGCCGCAAATGAAATTGTCGCAAGTCGCTGAAACGTTGGGGTGCCGCCTCGAAGGCGCGCCCGACCTCGAAATCACCGGCATCGCAGGAATCGATCATGCGGTAGCAGGCCAGCTAACGTTCCTGGCCAATCGCCGCTACGCCCCGCTTCTAAAGACCACGCGCGCCTCCGCAGTCTTCATCGAAGAGCGCGTGAACCTCACGCGCGACGCGGACGCCCCGCCGCTGGCCGCCTTGCGCACCCCCAACCCGTACCTCGCTTTTGCCAAAGCCCTGGAGCTTTTCCACCAAGCTCCAAGCTATAAGCCCGGCATCCACCCCACCGCCGTAATCGCCACCACTGCCCGCATCGCCGATAGCGCCCACATCGGCCCCTACTGCTTCGTCGACGAACAGGTAGAAATCGGCGCGAACGCCGTGCTCCACAGCTTCGTCTCCATCCACCACGGCGCAAAGATCGGCGATCACTTCTTCGCCCACGCCCACACCGTGGTCCGCGAACACTGCCGCATCGGCGATCGCGTAATCCTGCAAAACGGCGTGGTCATCGGCTCCGACGGCTTCGGCTTTGCCAAACAAAAAGACGGCAGTTGGTACAAAATCGTGCAGTCCGGCCCCGCCGTCCGCGAAGACG
>DATFYV010000046.1:0-5133 GCA_035314845.1 Candidatus Acidiferrum sp. | reverse complement strand
CGCCGGATGCGCGTCAACGTAGTCGCCACGCGCTTTGCCACCAGTGTCGCCAACTCCGGTCGGTCGGCGTTGCCATCAAAGGGACAATCCAGAACATGGGCCACAAAGAAGCCCGCGCGCTGCAGTTCGTGGTGCACCGCGTCGGCTGGCTTCCCTACCCCGGAAACACCAGCCACACCCAACACCCAAGCCGCTTCCCCGCTAAACCCTCCAGCGTCCGAGTAAATAAACTCCGCGTCCTCCCCCGGCGCCACCGCTCCCAGCAGCAGGGTCTGGATATGCAACGGCCGCCAGCGCGTGGCCCACTCCAGCCTCCGAAGCCTGGCCGCCAAGTGCTCCGCCGAAGCGGCCTGTCCGCAACCGTCACAGATTAGCTTCTCGTCGATAGTCATCTCTTCTGAATGTAGTGGAGCCGGGGGCAGACTGCAAATCGCAGGCAGGGATCGCCGGGGAGCGCCCATGGACGGCGTACGAGCGCCCGTAAACCTGCGTCAGAGCAAAAGGGGGCCGAGGGGCTAAGACGATACCGGCAAATCCGAAGGCAACTTGGCGCGCAGACACCAGCGCAACTCCTGGCTCAACTCGGAAATTTCCATCCCCGGCATCACAATAAACTTGCAGCTGAGCATCTCGCGCGGCTCGTCGTCGTCCGGCAACTGGCAGGTCACCCGGCAGTATTGACACTCTTGATTCCAGCAAAATCGCCCGTACGGAATGGTTTCCGGACTGATGAATTGGAAGCAACGCAGCAGCGAATTGCGCTCCGGCACCTGGAACTTCTTCCCGTAGATGGTGATCTCCACGAGTTTTTCATAAGGACGAAATGGTTCCGACATGTTGAGCGCTTTCCTCCGCGCCTCGCCGGCGCGAAATGCTGCCGCAGATGCGCTGGTAGCTGTCTTGTGATTGCTCTTTCAGAATAGACGCCGAATTGCGCGGCAACAATGCCGCCTATGCAATCGCGTGGCGAATGTGCCACGGGGGTCGTTTTGGAGTGCGGCGGCTTGACGCCGCTTTTGCGAGGAGGACGCGCGGCACCCGTGAACGGCCGCGCGGCTTGCGCTCTCCGTGGGTGGGACTCTACCGAAAATTGCGCCGGTGTCGGGGCTGCAAAGCGGCGTCAAGCCGCCGCACTCCAAAAACGTCGCGCCCTACCTGCCTACGAAGTCGAAATACAGCCCCATCTTGCGAAACTTTTCATACCGCGCCTCCAGCAGGTCTTTGAGCGGTTGGTGCGAAAGCGCGATCAGTTGGCGGCTCAAAATTTCATCCAAATAACCCGCCGCGGCGTCATAATCGGTGTGCGCCCCGCCTTCCGGCTCGGGCACGATCTCATCTACAATGCCCATCTCCTTCAAATCCTTGGCGGTAATTTTCATGGCGATAGCCGCAGTCTCCGCCTTGGTGGAATCGCGCCAAATAATCGACGCGCAACCCTCCGGCGAAATCACCGAGTAAAAGCTGTTTTCCAGGATGTTCACACGGTCCCCGACAGCGATGGCCAGCGCCCCGCCCGAGCCGCCTTCGCCCGTCACGGTAACCAGGATCGGCACCGGCAAGCGCGCCATCTCCCGCAAATTGCGCGCGATGGCCTCGCCCTGCCCGCGCTCTTCCGCATCGATTCCGGGATACGCGCCCGGAGTATCGATAAACGTCATGATCGGCCGCCCAAACTTGGCCGCTAGCTGCATCACCCGCAAAGCTTTGCGATAGCCTTCAGGTTTGGGCTGACCAAAATTGCGTTGCAGCCGCTGCTTGGTGTCGCGCCCTTTTTGGTGCCCAATCACCGCAACGGGGCGGCCATGAAATTTCGCCAGCCCCGCGATCAGCGCGCGGTCGTCGCCAAATGCGCGGTCGCCATGCAGCTCCATAAAATCCGTAAACAGCAGACTGATGTAGTCCAGCATGTACGGCCGCTGCTGATGCCGCGCAATCTGCGCACGCTGCCAGGGGCCAAGGTGGGTGTAAAACTCGCGGCGCAGTTCCGCCACCTGCTGGCGGATTCTTTGCACTTCCGCGTCGGCCACGGAGTTCCCCGCCAGCCCACGCAGTTCCTCCACATCTTTTTCCAGGCGGTCGATCTCCTGCTGCCGTTCGCCGCCGGGTTGCCCCGATTTTCCTGTGTTTTTTGCAGTCATTGCATTCCGAAAGTGTATTTTGCAGGCCTAAGCCGCTGCTTGCTCGCCGCGCAGCCGCGCCACGCCGTTCACGAGCTCCGGAGTAACCCGCACCATCTGGCGCGAGGCCAACATTGCTACCGAACCATCGTCCGACACAAGCTCAAAAATCACCGGCAGAGCTCCCGGCGACTCTGCGAACAGTCGCTCCAGGTCTTCCAGCAACGCTTCGCTCAGGCTGGCGATATCCAGGCGCACGCGAAACTCTTGGGCGGCCGCCTTGTCGCTCATCTGGTCCAGCCGCCGCGCTTCCTGCAGCGATAGCCGCGTGCCAGCCTCTTCGACCTGAATTTTAACCTTAAGGAGCAAAGGGCTGCCCGGCTTCAGCACCGCCTCTAGGCGCGCAAAACTCTCGGGGAACGCCAGCAACTCCTGCACCCCGGTCATATCCTGAATGGTGTAGATAGCCCAGCGTGCGCCTTTTTTCGAGCGCATCGGCCGCGAACCGACAATGAGCGCCGCAACCGCAACCTCTCTGCCGTTGCGCTGTCCTTCAACTTCGCTGAGCGGCACAACTTTGAGCTCCTGCAAGCGCGACGCATATTTCTCCAGCGGATGCCCCGAAACGTAGAAACCCAGCATGGCGTACTCGCTGGTCAGCCGCTCTTCTTCGCTCCACTGCGGAGCATCGCGCAACTCAAAAATAGTCGGCTCCGGCGCGGAGCCGCCGCCAAACAATCCATGCTGGCCGGACTCCCTGCTCCGCGAAGCGCGCTGCAGCGCGTTCACCGCATCATCGACGCTGGCCATCATGCTCTCTCGCCCGCCCAGCGAATCCAGCGCGCCGGATTTGATCAAGCTCTCAAACACGCGCTTATTCAGAAAGCGCGACTCAATCCGTTCGCAGAAATCATACAGCGTGCGAAATTCGCCCGCCCCGAGCCGTGATTCGCGTATGGCCTTGGCGGTGTTCTCGCCAACATTCTTAATCGCCGCCATGCCGAAGCGAATCGCTTCGCCCACCGGCGTGAAGTACAGATCGCTCTCATTCACATCCGGCGGAAGAATGGGAATGCTCATGCCCCGCGCTTCGTTGATGTACTTCACCGTTTTGTCGGTATTGCCCGCTTCGGACGTCAGCAGCGCGGCCATAAACTCCACCGGGTAGTGGGTTTTCATGTACGCCGTCTGATACGCCAGCAGCGCATACGCGCAAGAGTGCGACTTGTTGAAGCCGTAGCCCGCAAACTCTTCCATCAAATTAAAAATGCGTTCGGCCTTCTTGTCGGAGATTTTGTTGGCCTGGCACCCGGTCATGAACTTCGCCCGCTGTGCCGCCATCTCCTCTTTCTTCTTTTTGCCCATGGCGCGGCGCAAAATATCCGCTTCCCCCAGCGAAAAACTCGCCAGGCGATTGGCGATCTGCATCACCTGCTCCTGATACAGAATCACGCCATAAGTTTCCTGCAGAATCTCTTCCATCTGCGCAAGCTCGTAGGTGACTTTGGTTTTGCCATGCTTGCGATTAATGAAATCGTCGATCATCCCGCCCTGGATGGGGCCGGGACGATACAGCGCGTTGAGCGCCGTGAGGTCTTCAATCTTGGTCGGCTGATAGCGCCGCAAAATATCGCGCATGCCATGCGATTCAAACTGGAAAATCGCAGTAGTATCGCCCTTGGAAAACAGCTTGTACGTATCCGCATCTTCCAGCGGCAGCTGGTCAATCTCAATCTTCACCCCACGGCTCTGTTCCACCATACGGACAGCGTCGTGCAGCACCGTCAGCGTGGTCAGCCCCAGAAAATCCATCTTCAGCAGGCCGATGCGCTCCAGGCCGTTCATGTCGTACTGCGTGGTAATTTCATCCCGGCTGGTTTTGTAAATCGGCACCAGGTCGGTGAGCGGCTGCGGCGAAATCACCACCCCTGCCGCGTGCGTCGACGCGTGCCGCGAGAGCCCTTCCAGGCGCAGAGCAACAGCCATCAAATCCTTAAGTCGATCGTCGTTGTCGACCGCCGATTTCAGCTGCGGCGCATCCTTCAAGGCCTCGTCCAGCGTAATTCCCAAGGTCGTGGGAATGAGCTTGGCCAGTCGGTCCACTTCGTTGTACGGAATGTCCATGGCGCGGCCAACATCTTTGACCGCGGCCTTCGCCGCCATGGTCCCAAACGTAATAATCTGCGCCACGTTGTCACGCCCATACTTCTGCGTCACATACTCAATGAGCTCGCCGCGGCGCCGCATGCAGAAATCGATATCGATATCCGGCATGGAAACGCGCTCGGGATTCAAAAAGCGCTCAAACAGCAGGTTGTACTGCAGGGGATCCACATCGGTGATGCGCAGCGCGTAGCTCACCAAGCTGCCCGCCGCCGAACCCCGCCCCGGTCCCACCGGCACGCCCTGCGCCTTGGCATAATGAATAAAATCCCACACGATCAGGAAGTAGCCCTCATAGCGCATCTTCTTGATCATCTGAATTTCAGAAGTCAGCCGTTGCTCGTATACAGCAAGCGGATTGGCCAACGCACCTTGTTTCGCCAGCGCCTCCAAAAACGGCACGCGGCTCGCAAAGCCTTCGCGCGTGACTTTTTCAAAATAACTGCCGGGCGTATGTCCCTCGGGCACCGCAAACGTCGGGAAGGGATTCGGAATCGGCGCTATTTTCACGTTGCAGCGGCTGGCGATATCCACGGTGCGGCTCAGCGCGTCCGGGATTTCCCCAAACACTTTGGCCATTTCCTGCGCGGTCTTGAAATAAAACTGGTCGGTCTGAAACTTCATGCGCCGTTCATCGCTCATGGTCTTGCCGGTCTGAATGCATAGCAAGACTTCCTGCGCGTGGGCGTCTTCGTGATGCAAATAATGGCAATCGTTGGTGGCCACCAGCGGAATCCCGGATTCTTTCGACAGCCGCACCAACTCGGGGTTCACGCCCTTCTCTATTTCCAGACCCTGGTCCTGAATCTCCAGAAAGAAATTGTTCTTGCCAAAAATATCGCGCAGCCGGTAG
>DATFYV010000045.1:0-15195 GCA_035314845.1 Candidatus Acidiferrum sp. | reverse complement strand
TCGCTGAGCACGATGATGGCGTCGGCGTGCTCCATCGACTCATTCACCACCCAGGATTCGCCGGCGAACCGTAGGATAGGGCGGCGTGCGAGATAAATTGCGCCGCACAATGTCACAAGAAAAAGCAACGCGACCAGCGTGCCGAGGATTCCGCCACGCTCCGCTCTGCGATTTCGGTTATGTGGGAAGTCTGGCCCTGAAGGCGGCCGCTGCGAAGCGCTATCAGAAATGCTAAGCTTCATGAATTGGCATCGAGAGCGCGCAGTTTTTCCGCGGCCTGCTCGGGAAGCACAGCGTTAAAATACACTTCTTTGATGCTGTAAGACTTGCTGCGCGTTTCCACGATGGGCATGATTTCGATGTGCCAGTGATAGTCCTCCGCCAGCGTCTTCCAATATCCCGCCAATTCACCTTTTTTGCTTCGCGTGTTCGGCGAAGTGTGCACCACTAGATGAAACGCTGGCGCAACTTTTTCCAGCCGCCGCAGCACGCGCCCAAGCAGCGCCGCCAGATGCCGGCGATTCGAACCCGTCCGCGGCTGCTCGAACAGATGATTGTGGCGGCGGTGCATCAACCACGTTTCGTAAGGCACGCGGGAGGCGTACGGGCACAGCGCATAGTAATCGCCCTGCACGTCCACGATGCGTTTCCCGGACTTCTCTTCCTGGCGCACCATGTCGCAGAAAATGCAGCGTTCCTTGTCCTTGTACCATTCGTGCGCCGCGGTGAGTTCGTACTTGATGCGTCGTGGAACGAAGATGGTCGCGGTGATCTGGGAATGTGCGTGGGCAAACTCTTCGCCGGCCAGCGCGCCCTGATTCTTGAAAATGCTCACATACTTGAAGCGCGAATCTTTCTTCAGGTCCGCGATGCGCGCGCCCCACACCGACAGCACCCGCTCGATTTCGTCGTCGCCGAATTGTGACATACGCTTGTCATGCTGGCGGTTTTCGATAACCACCTCGTGCGCTCCAGTGGCTCCCATCTTGTCGTACATTCCCTCCGCCAGGCGGCCCGGTTCGCCCTCGATGCGGTACAGCGGGTCGGGATGCGGCACCACCCGCACTTGCCAAGTTCCTTCGGCGGGATACGAAAGGATCGCCGGCATTTTGTCGGCCAGCTCCGGATCCAGCGGACAGGCCGTTGTTTCGCCTAACGATTCGCGCTGGCCCAGGACCACCCAGCTTTGCGTGATGGGATCTTTTCGCAATTCCATGCTTGTCGTTTGCCTTGCGCGCGAAAAAATCGGCGCCTAGTTTCTCAACCAAAAAATTCATGTGAAAGTTTGCGTGCAGTAAGTCTCTTTCCCCTGTAGGAGATTGTCAAGCTGGGATAGACTTTTCTTCATGTTGTACATGGTGATCGAGCGGTTTAAAGACAGCGATCCCGCGCCCATCGGCGCGCGCTTCAAGCGCCAGGGGCGCATGCTGCCGGATGGCGCTATTTATCACGCCAGTTGGGTGGATGCCGCTGGCATGCGCTGTTTTCAGCTTATGGAAGCGCCGAACGCGGAATTGCTGGACGCCTGGATGGTGCGCTGGCAGGACTTGGTGGAATTTGAGGTCATTCCGGTACTCACCTCTGCGGATTTCTGGAGCCCGCTGAAAATGATCGGCTGAATCCTTGCCCGGTCCACTATGTTTGCTTTGTTATGTAAGTCCGTCGACGAAAGAGGTAAAATTCCCGCGTTGTTCCTCCAGTTGGCGCGGCGATTTGGTTTAGCAAAGGAGAATCACTCGTGGCGGAAAACGTTACGCATCATGCTTTGGGCGACCGGGCAGCATTTCAACTCGCAAACGTCACCAAGACGCCGCCACAGTATGGCGCCATTACTCCTCGCTGGCTGGTGCGCCTGCTGGATTGGAAGCCGCTGGAAGCCGGCACGCTCCGCGTGAATCGCGTGGTGGATGACAAGGCCGTGGAAGTGGTCTGTGGGCAGAAGGACGAGAAGGCCCTGCCGGAAACCTACGTCGAGTATCAGGAGAAGCCCCGTGAATATACGCTGAGCGCGATTTCCGCGGTACTGGATGTCCAGACCCGCGTCTCCGATTTGTACAGCAATCCCTACGATCAGGTGCGCGAGCAGTTGCGCCTGATGATTGAGAATGTGAAAGAGCGGCAGGAAAGCGAGCTAATCAACAACAGCGATTACGGATTGCTGAAAAACGTTCCCGCGGGGCAGAGAATTGCCACGCGTAAGGGCGCGCCAACGCCCGACGATTTGGATGAGTTGCTGACCAAAGTGTGGAAAGAACCGTCATTTTTCTTGGCACATCCGCGCGCCATTGCCGCCTTTGGCCGCGAGTGCACGCTGCGGGGTGTGCCGCCGCCGACAGTCACGTTGTTTGGTACGCCGTTCTTGACGTGGCGTGGCGTGCCGCTGATTCCTACCGACAAGTTGCACGTCGAGGGTGGCGGCAAGGCGGGCGGAAAGTCCAACATTCTGTTGCTGCGCGTTGGAGAGAGGAAACAGGGCGTGATCGGACTGTTTCAGCCGGGATTGCCCGGAGAGCAGACTCCGGGATTGTCGGTGCGCTTCATGGGCATCAGCAGCAAGGCCCTGGCGTCCTATTTGATTTCTCTGTATTGCTCTGCGGCGGTGCTGGTGGATGATGCCATCGCCGCGCTCGAAGACGTCGAGGTCGGGCACTATCATGAGTCCAAGTGACACCGGAAAAACGGGTGCGGGATTTTCCGCGGAGGATTTCCGCACCGTCTTGCCTGGCTCCGGGCTGACGGTGCCTGCGGGCTTGCCCGAGCCCGAAGTGCTGGCGCGCATGGCCAACGAGTTTTTCACGGCCCTTCCGGGTGCGGAGTTTGCTGGCACGGAATCGACGCGGGTCGCCGCACTGCCGCAGGGCACTTCGTTTTCTTCGCTCTCAGTCCCCGGCTCCGCGATATCTGCCACGCCAGTCCAGGCATTAGCGCCGGCGCCGCAAACGGCAGTTCCGAGTGAAGCGCAATTGCCTGCATTGCCGGCCGCGATACCCGGAGCGGGAACGCAGTCGCAGATCCCCGCCGTGCCCGGCGCGTTTTTGCCGGAACTTCCCGGAGGAATCACCGCTGCGAATTTCGGTGGCTCGGACTCCTTTTCTTTTCTGGATGAGCTGCGCCCGCTTTTTTCTTACTCCGGACTGCCCGTGGCGATTCCTGATATGGCGCCGAACCTGAGTATGCCCGGCGAGACGGAACTTCGCGCACTGGCCGATGATCTTTCTTCCACAGCGCTGCCGCAAATTTCCGAGGCTCGCTCCTATCCCTCGATGCCGCAGGTTCCCGGCACTGCTGGACAACCAACAGCCTCAGAGCTAGCGCTAGGCTATTCATTTTTGAACGAAATTCGGCAGCTCGCGCCTGCGGGCACAGGCGGGTTGATCGAGTCATCCCAAGCCCCCTCGAACGGATTATCGCCGTTGAATGTTTCTTCGCAGTCTTTTGACGTGCAGGCTATCCGCCGCGATTTTCCGATTTTGCAGGAGCGCGTGCACGGCAAGCCCCTGATTTGGCTGGACAACGCCGCCACCACGCAGAAACCGCAGAGCGTGATCGACCGCCTCAGCTATTTTTACGCCCACGAGAATTCCAACATTCACCGCGCGGCGCACGAGCTGGCCTCGCGCGCGACCGACGCTTACGAAGCCGCGCGCGAAAAAGTGCGCCGTTTTCTAAATGCCTCCACAGTGCGCGAAATCATCTTCGTGCGCGGAGCCACGGAAGGCATCAATTTGGTGGCGCAAAGCTGGGGCCGGCAAAACATCCAGAAGGACGACGAGATCGTCATCACCTGGCTGGAGCACCACGCCAACATCGTGCCCTGGCAAATGCTGTGCGCGGAAAAAGGCGCACGCCTGCGCGTTGCTCCCGTCGATGAATCCGGCCAGGTGCTGCTCGACGAATACCAGAAGCTGCTCAATTCACGAACGCGTCTCGTAGCCTTCGCGCAGGTCTCCAACGCCCTAGGCACGGTGACGCCAGCCGTTCAAATGATGGAGATGGCCCACCGTTACGGAGCAAAGGTCTTACTGGACGGTGCGCAAGCCGTTTCCCACATGCGCGTCGATGTGCAAGCGTACGATTGCGATTTTTACGTTTTCTCCGGCCATAAAATTTTTGCCCCCACAGGCATCGGCGTGGTTTTTGGCAAACTCGACATTCTGGAGCACACCCAGCCTTGGCAGGGCGGCGGCAACATGATTCAAGACGTAACCTTCGAGAAGACTACCTATCAGCCCGCCCCAGGCCGATTCGAGGCGGGTACCGGCAATATCGCCGATGCCGTCGGGCTCGGCGCAGCGTTGGATTATTTGGATCGCGTCGGTATGGTGAACATCGAGCGTTACGAGCACGACTTAATGCTCTACGCCACGGAAAAACTGCAACGCATTCCCGGCCTGCGCTTGATCGGCACGGCCCGCGAAAAGGCCGGAGTGTTATCCTTCGTTCTCGATGGTTTCCGAACCGAAGACGTAGGCGCCGCGCTCAATCGCCAGGGCATTGCCGTACGCGCCGGCCATCATTGCGCGCAGCCGATTTTGCGCAGGTTTGGCGTGGAAAGCACGGTCCGCCCGTCGCTGGCTCTCTATAATACGTGTGAAGATATCGACGCTCTGGTGGCGGCGATTTGGAATTTGCGCCAGGGCCACAGCTCGCTCTAGCTCTGACCTCCTACAAACGGGGAGGAATCTCTCCCCACAAACATCGCCCGCAAACAGAAGCGCCGCTACGAGGATGGTTGTGCCACGGCGCGTGAAGAGATCAACCTGCGAAGGCGAGAAAAGTGTGGCGCCAACGCTGCGCAACCCACGCCCGCCAGAATCACGAACAACGGTTCCAGTAGCGGGATGCGCAAGCGCGTATTCATGACCAGCGGCAGATGCAGCAGCGTGAGTCCTGCGGCATAAATCAGCAGCAGATTTGCGATCGCCGTATTCGTCTGTCTTAATCCCCACCATCCCGCCACAGCAAAGCTCAACACCATCCAGTAACACAACACTCCCGCGACACGAATCAGGCGCTCCTGCAGCGCCAGGGACTTGGTATCCGCCAGCTGATCCCAACTGAGCCAAAAATCCGCCAGCTTTTTTAGCAGCAGCGGTCCGGCGTGCCACCCTTTGCGCATCCACAGCGCAGGAACGATGCGCAGGGCAGCGCGGTCCAGCACCGCCTCGGACGGCAGCTTGGCGCGCGCCGAGCTGTTCGTTTCGATCTGGTGCAGCTCCCATCCCAAGTTGCGGATCAGTAAATCGGTGTCGCCGGGCTGCGTCCGCCCTTCGCTAGTCAGCACCCCTTGCACCGCGTTCGGCCCGCCCTGCGTTGAGTACAGGACCTGCCCACCGAAGGCCACCTCGTTGCGAATAATCCATGGCGAAACCAACAGCAGCGGTACACCCAGCGCCAGCGCCGCCCGGCCCCACTGTGTTCTTCGCTGCGGCCCGCTGAATATGGCAATCGCCGCGAACAGTGGCAGCGCCGCGGCGTTGAACCGGAACATCGACTCCAGCCCCGCGCTCCAGCCTAGCGTAGCTGCCGACCGCGCATCGCAATTTTCCCGCTGCACCACCATCTGGTGGAGGAACAGCGCGGTCAGCAACGTAGCCACGCATTCCGTCAAAAGCTGCGCGGTGGTGAATAGCAAGGTAGGCAGCAACAGTCCGACAAGCAGGCTGGCGCGTCCAGCAGTCGCACCAAACAGACGCCGTGCCGCCGCCGCGCAAACGAATACCGTCGCGATCCCCAGGACGAATTGCAGCATGCGCACCGCGAGGATGTATTTCGGCCCGAACATCACCATGGCCCCCGCGAGCAGCAACGGATATCCCGGCGGCCGTACGGCGGAAGGGAAGCCGGCGTAGGCGAATCCCAAATGCCCCAGAAGATTCTGCGCCAATAAAACGTAAGAAGGTGCGTCGCTGCCCCCGCTATGAAACGTCAGTTCCCGTGCCCCGGCCAGGCACACAAACAGCAAACGTAGCGCAATCCCCGTCACCACCAACGCCACAAATGCCGGGGTGCCCTGCTCCCGCACCGGAGCTTCGCGCCGCGGACTTGGTTCCGCCTTGGGAGCAGGCACCCCTGTAGGGGGTGTAATCGTTGCTGTGGGTGCGACGTGAGTGGGCGGGAAAACCGAGGAACTGAAGAGGGGCAGTGGAATTCTCAATATTCGGTACCCTTCGAAAAAGAAATGCCTACAGCAAAATGCATGGAAAAACTCCGCGCTTCCGCTCGGAGCAGTGTTCTGACTTGAAACACCCTCGCGTCCCTTGTTTTTTTTTGCTGCAGGCAGGAAAGCAATCGCTTGGCCACAACTGGGTGGGCTAGGGAAACGCTAAAGCGCGTGGAATCAGAGAAATTTACGGAAGGAAGCGAATGGACTACGAGAGAGAATTCCCGATACGATAATTCTGCACCGAATTGAAAAGTCTAGGACGCGGCACTCGCGGCGTCGCTCGCGCGGTTGCCCGCCTGTTGGCTAAATTTGTTTCCCGCTCCCCGCAGCGCTTCAGAGAGTTCACCCGACCACAGCAGCACATCCAGCAGTCGGCTGCGTTGCACATTGTTCAGATTTTCCGCACTCAGGGAAATGGTCAGGGCCTGCAGCGCGCACTGATCAAGCACTGCGCGTGCTTCGTCGCAGCCCGCTTCCCGGCGCGTGTGGATGTGGTCACGCAGTTGTTCGCATCCTTCGAGAGCTTCATAGCATTGCGCCACGAAATGATCCACACACCACCGCTGTTGCCGCAACGTCGCAGCTCCCGGCGCCCCGCAGTTCGCCGCGGCGCATCGCGCCAGGTGCCGGCCAGCATCTCCGGCGATGTCACCCGCCACGCTTTTCCGCGAATCGTCCATCTGTCCCACAGTCATAGATAGGTATGCTCCCGGAACCCTACAGCCCCGCCAATCAGCAAAAGTCGTTAGAAACTTCGGTGCCGCACCCGACACGTCCTAAGCCACCGGCACGCGTCGCGTTTCCAGAGAGGTTTTACAAGCCGCCTGCGGCAATATGGCCAGCTGCGAACGCAATGTCTGAACCCGCAGCCTATGGTCCATGTATGGCTCCAGCAGCTTGCAGATCCAACGCGTATTGTCCGCCAGCGCGGAGCCATCTAGCCTTCCGTGCCAGAAGGTCAGCAGAGTAATCAGCCGTTCCTCTTGGTCAGACACCATCAACGCGCAGCCCGCAAAATCCCGTACCCCGGCAAACGTTTGGTTGATCGCCACGGGCACCATCGCCCGTACGCGCTGCGCAAGGTTCGGCTTGGTGACGAACTCCACGCTAAGCGCCGTCCGGCAGCCCTCCGCGGCACTCTCCTGCAAGTGCTCGAAGGCCTCTTCGGTCCCCTCAAGCACAGCACCGGCCGTAGACCCCGGCCTCTTCTCGATCCAACCCGAATTGACGCCGTGTGTTGCCACGAATCCTCCCAAGACTATTGCAGAATCTTCGAACCTCGCGGCGGGGAAAATCCCAGAACCATGGGAGAAATCCAAAATGGGACCCCGACCTTCATCCATCGTCATGCCCCCATACTGCTCCCGCCCTCCACAGGGTGGGGGAGGCGCGCCTAGGCCTTATCGCTAACTATTTGTGGTAGTTAGCACAACCTCGGGTGTCGGCCCGAAGTCGGTTCAGGGCGGCATAGACGCGCCTGGTGGGCACGCGGGAACGGGGATCCCCGCGGGTAAGAACTCCCGACGAATCGTCGAGTGTCTACGAAATAGTAGTGTCCCGAGCGCGCGAAACGTATCAAACCATAGAGGCGCAACCAAACGCTGAAGGAGCATTCCTCGGGGCATCGGGTAGAGGTCGGCGACGCTTCTTTCCGCGCGCTGGCCGTGTTCGCCCGTCTGATTGCAGATGCCTGAATACGCAAAGTATCGCAGCAGTAGCCTAAGGCACCAGTCACGATTCATTGCCCAATTTGGTGCCGCGCGGATATACTCCCGTGCAACGGGTTCAGGGCCCGCCTGGCAGTTCGAGGACATTAGTGGAGCTGTTCGAGTTTGATAAAGCATACGTTGACCGTCTGCGTGTCGGCGATGTCGGCACCACAGAGCATTTTGTTGCCTATTTTGGGCAATTATTGAGGGTCTTGCTGCGCGCTCGCATGCTCCCGCCCGATCGTGTCGAGGATCTAACCCAGGAAACCTTCCGACGCGTCCTAGTCGCCCTTCGCCGCGAAGACGCAGTCCGTCAGCCCGAACGCTTTGGCGCCTTCGTTAACTCCATATGCAAGAATGCCTTACACGAGTACGAACGCGCCGGCCGGCGCACCGAACCCATCGCCGACGGGCACCTCGAGATGCCTGATAAACTGCCCGACGCCCATGCCGCGCTAGTCACGCGTGAGTCGCGCGAGCAGGTGCGCAAGATTCTTGCTGGCTTGCCGCGCAAGGACCGCGACTTGCTCCGCGAGATTTTCTTCCTGGAGAAAGATAAGGATGAGATTTGCCGCGAACGCGGCGTGGACCGTGAGTATTTGCGCGTGCTCGTGCATCGCGCCAAAACCCGCTTCCGCACCGAGTTCGAAGCCCTCACATTCCCAAAACGGCACCAATCGGCCGGCAAACAAAAGGCTTGAGGGAGACGCCCGGCGAAACGATCCGATAATAACCGTCGATAAATTTGATACGAAAGCGCCCTCAACCGCACTACCTAATGGCTGAATCAGGGCGGCCAAACTAGGTTGGAAGGGTAAAGGTGAGCAGGTAAATAAACATGGATCATAATCAGGCCATAGAACTAAACGCGGCGGAGAAATATGTCTTGCGCGAGCTTCCTGAGGATCTGCAGGAAGCCTATGAACAGCATTTCTTCGATTGCTCCATCTGTGCCGCGGATATTAAGGCCGCGGCCATCTTCGCAGAGACCACCCGTGAGATTTTTGCCGAAGAACACGACCACCCCGCGACAGACCCGGAACGCGGCAGCGTCTGGTCGCGTTGGCTACGCCCGGCAATCGCCGTGCCCGTTTTTGCGACGCTTCTTCTGCTGGTGGGGTATCAGAACCTGGTGACCATTCCGCAACTCAAATCGGGGCCCACCGCTTCGCTGCAGGTGTTGAACACCTTCTCGCTGGCGGCGGCAGATTCCCGGGGGGGGGCCGTCCGCATCCCCCTCTCGCGGGGCCAGGGCTTCGCCCTGGATTTTGACATTCCGTCGGCCAAGGGCTTCGCACAGTTTCTCTGCCAGTTGCGCGATGACTCCGGCCGGGTACTGCATCAGGTGACCGTTACCGCGGAACAGGCAAATAAAACTGTTGAGCTTTTCGTGCCGGCGGGTATGATGCATCCGGGCACGTACTCGATTGTTATCGCCGGCGACGCGGACCACAATGCGCAATTCCGCGAGCAGAACCAGATCGCCAAGCTTAACTTCGAAGTGGTGCTTGACAATTAAATTTCTCAGGAAAACCTAGAACCAATTGCCGTTGCATCAACCCTAAAGGAGCCCTTCCCATGGCTGGTGTTAAGCGGACGTTCCATTACAATGCCTGCGCCCACGTATTTAGCGGGCAATTCAATAGACCCATTCAACATGACATCGAAGTGCAAGCTCCGGTATCCTTGCCGACCATCGGCGGGCACGGGAATGCGCGCGTGGAAAATTTTCGTGTCAAGGAGTTTGCTTCCTTCAAAGCTGGGTATTCGCACGTTTCGGGAAGCGAGCATGTCGATGGCGACAAGACTTTTTACACCACCTTGTCCACCGCCACGGTCGAAGGACTGAATATCCTGGACGTCATCACCGCCGACCGCCTGGTCTCGCGGGTATCATCGTTCTGGACCAATAAGGACGATGAGCCGCATTTCTCCTTCTCGGGAAGTGCGTTTGATAATCTGCGCATCGCCGGCTGCCCCATCCATGTCGAGATTAAGTCCAAACTGATCTCCGAACTCCCCAGGTTTTCCGACGTCGGCAAAGAGTTGGCAAATAACGAAAAGTTCCGCAAAATGGCTCAGGACTCTTTTCCAGACGGCGGCTTCGATATCACCAAGCATAACGGGGTAATTTTCTGCTCGCTGGCAACCGATTTAGCTGCGGAAGCGCCGGGAGTTACGGCCAAAGGGCACGTAATCACCGTGCCCCACTTTGGCAAGGTGTATCTGGCCGAGGTATTAATCGAGCACTTCCGCCGGACGCTAACGATGATTCGCCTGGAATTGGGCTCCCCGGTTGGCGGAAGCGGAGTGGTCGCGCAAAGCGGCTCGAATGGAAGGACTTATCCACCGCCACCTCCTCCTCCGCTCAGCGCCTAGCCCTCTTCCTTACAAGCGCACTGCTGTTATTTGGGTGCTCGGCGCCCAAGCAGGAAGTTGCGCAGACGTCACAACCAACAGAGAAACCGGAAGCCCTGCAAGAACCAGCAACCCCGAAGGTCATTCAACAAGCAATCAGCGAGAAGATTGTCCACGGCGAGTTAGAAGCCGCATTACGACAAGCGGATGACGCTGCGCGAGACTACCAGAAGCGCGATGCCTATTGGTATTGGCAGTTCCGGATATTGGGCGCGCAAGCGCAGATTTTTCGCGGACAATTCAACGACGCTATCGAACGGCTCCAGCAGCCGCTACCCAAGGAACTCGCAACCGGGGATTTGGCTGTCCTGCGGAAAGTGCTCCTGGCAAATGCGGAAGACTATTCCCAACGCACTGCCGCGGCGGAAGCCGACATATCCGAGGCCGAGCGGTTGGCGGCTGACTCCCCTCCCAAAATCGTCATGCAAGTCATGCAGGTGCGTGGTGATCTTGAGATTAGTCAGAAAAGGTATGCGAAGGCGGAAGCCGCTTTTCGTAAGGTTCTGGAGATCGCCAGAAGCCAGCGCGTTACGGCCTCGGAAGCAGTTGCGCTTGGAAGCCTGGGCCAGGTCAGCACTGGGCTCGAACATTACGACGAAGCCGCGGATTGGTACAAGGCGGCGCTTGATTTGGCGCGCGCCAACGGAAAGAATTCTTCGCTGTCCACGACCCTTGGGAATATCGCTTCCAGCTATGACGCGCTGGGAGATTACGAAAATGCTGGGGATTATTATCTCCAAGCCGAACAGGCGGCCTTCCATGCCGGGCAGAAGGCCGAGCGTGTCCAGTGGCTGTCCAATCTGTCCTACGTCTACAGCGAGAAATCTGATTACGCGCAAGCGGATACCAATGCGAGCCACGCGCTGGCGCTCGCACGCGAACTCCAGGATCCTCTGTCCACTGTACAATCACTGAACGCCTTGACCGAGATTGCGCTCAATACCGATCGCCTGGATATGGCGGAGCAGCGCAATAGCGAAGCTCTCGCCATCGAGGCCCCGGGCTTCGATCACGACGAAATTGTCACTTCGGAGCTGGACGCTGGGCGCATCTCCCGGTTGCGCGGCCGGCTCCACGAAGCGGAACATCTGCTTGAGAAGGTCGCCCGCGACCCCCAGGCCAAGACTCCATCGCGATGGGAAGCGCATGCAAGCTTGGCCAGCGTTTATCATGCACAAAGGCGGAACGAAGACGCCGAAAGGGAGTTTCAGCGCTGTTTGCAGACCATCGACGCCGCTCGACGTTCCGTGCAGCGGGAAGAGTCGCGCCTCTCCTTCATGTCCGGTCCCATCCAATTTTATGGGGAGTACATCGATTTTTTGATTTCCGAGGGGCGCCACATCGAGGCTCTGCACATCGCGGAGACCAGCCGCGCGCGCACTTTGGCGGAGGGACTAGGCTCCTCGCATCGCCGGGCTGCGGGACCGTTTTCGGACGCTGGACTGCAGCAATTGTCGCGCCGTCTAAACAGCACGCTACTATGCTATTGGCTGGGAAAGGGTCATTCACATTTGTGGGTGCTTACCGCGAATAAGACCACGTACTTCCCGTTGGCCGGATCCGAAGCGATTGACGCGGCGGTGAAGAGTTATCGTGAGGCGCTGCTCGCCTCGCGCGACACCTTGCATCCCGTGAACCGCGATGGTGCCAAGCTCTTTGAGCTCTTAGTGGCGCCAGCCCAGGGCATGATCGGCAGCGACGCGCGCGTCACCATTCTTCCAGACACCAGTTTGTACACTCTGAATTTTGAAACCTTGATCGTTCCGGGCTCGCAGCCACATTACTGGATTGAAGATGTCTCTATGACCACAGCCAGTTCCCTGACCCTGCTCGCGGCTTCTCTGGCGCGACCAAGAGCCGCTGGCAAAAATCTTCTCCTCATCGGAAACACTGAACAAGCCACCAGCGAGTTTCCCAAGCTGCCTCAAGCCTCCGCGGAAATGCAAAACGTGGAGCATTATTTTGCCAACGCGGACCGCGAAATTTTGCAAGGGAGTGGGGCTACGCCTTCCGCGTATCTTTCCGGACATCCGGAGCGCTTCGGATATGTGCACTTTGTTACGCATGGAACGGCCAGCCTCACCAAGCCCATGGAATCCGCCGTGATCCTCAGTCCCGGCGGAGAAAGTTTCAAACTCTATGCGCGGGATATCGTGGCTCATCGCTTGAATGCGAATTTGGTCACCATATCCGCGTGCAACGGTGCCGGCACGCGGGCGTTTTCGGGTGAAGGATTAGTCGGCCTGTCGTGGGCGTTTCTCCGAGCTGGCGCCCATAACGTAATCGGCGCGTTGTGGGAAGTAAACGATCGCTCGACGCCCCAGTTGATGGACTCTCTTTACCGCGCCTTGAGCCAGGGGAAGCCTCCAGCTGCCGCCTTGCGCGACGCCAAACTGTCGCTCCTACATTCCGGAACCATCTACGCCAAGCCCTACTATTGGGCCCCCTTCCAACTCTACACCGGCTCCTAGACCTTACTCGCCGGCCGCATCCAGTGGCACAGACTTCAGTCTGTGCGCCCGAGTACCCGGCACCCTTTCCCATCTTGCTTGTAAGCACCGCTTACAAGACAATATGTGGTTCCGACCGGCTGATTTTTCCGGCCGAGACGCGCAACGAAGGCAGTTCCGGAAGGCCCCAGAGGCGGAGAATTGAGCGAAATGTCAACGCACGACCAGTTCGGAAAGCGCAGAATCGCGTACTTCTCCATGGAAATTGCCCTGGAAAACGCTATGCCCAGCTACAGCGGCGGGCTCGGCGTTCTGGCCGGTGATACCATTCGCGCGGCGGCGGATTTGCGGCTATCCATGGTTGCGGTGTCGCTGCTCTATCGCAAAGGCTTTTTCGTGCAGCACCTAGCTGAGGATGGCAGCCAGAGCGAAGAACCGGTGGAATGGAAGGTTGAAGATTTCCTGCACGAAGAAGCCGCGCGCGCCAGCGTTCCCATCGAAGGTCGCCGAGTAGAGTTGCGCGCCTGGCGATACGACGCCAAGGGCGTGCGTGGCTACGCTGTGCCCATTTATTTTATCGATGCCGACCTGCCCGGAAATGCGGAGATAGATCGCCATCTGACGGGCAGTTTGTACGGCGGGGACTCGTACTACCGCTTGTGCCAGGAGGTTCTGCTCGGCATCGGCGGCGTGCGCATTTTGCGCGCCCTGGGTTACAAACATCTGGCGCGCTTTCACATGAATGAAGGACACGCCGCGCTGCTCTCGCTGGAATTGCTGGCCGAGGAGGCACGGGCCGCTGGTCGCAAACGAATCCGCGGCGAAGACATCGACAACGTGCGCAGCAAATGCGTGTTCACCACGCACACGCCGGTGCCTGCCGGCCACGACCGTTTTCCCATGGAATTTCTCACCCGCGTATTTCCCAACGAGACGAATTTTCTGGATTTGTCCGATACGGCCTCAGCGGCGCTGATGAAACGCGTACTGCAGGTGCAGGAGCCGTACGCGGACTTGCAGGCCGCGGCCAAAGGCGGTGCCACGCTGAACATGACGCAACTGGCGCTGGGCCTCTCGAAATACGCCAATGGCGTGGCGAAACAGCACGGTGTCACCTCGCGCCAAATGTTTCCCGGCGTGGCCATCGAAGCCATCACCAACGGCGTGCATGCCGGCACGTGGACTTCGCAAGCCTTCGCGCAATTGTTCGACCGTTACGTACCGGACTGGCGGCAGGACAATTTTAGTTTGCGGAATGTGCTGAGCGTACCGCCCGAAGAAGTCTGGACCGCGCATCTACTGGCCAAGCATGAGCTGTTTGAACTGGTTCGCAAGAAAACGGGTATCAAACTGGATCCGGACGTATTTACCATTGGATTTGCCCGACGCGCCACGGCCTACAAACGAGCCGATCTATTGCTCAGCGATCTGGACCGCTTGCGGCAGCTTGCCAAACACGTGGGCAAGTTTCAAATCGTGTACGCGGGAAAGGCCCATCCCAACGATGGCAGCGGCAAAGATTTGATTCGCAGAATTTTCGCGGCCAAGAAAGCCTTGCGCAAAGCCGTCCCCACGGTTTTTCTGGACAATTACAATATGGACGTAGGCGGAAAAATGACCTCCGGTGTGGACTTGTGGCTGAACACGCCGCAGTTTCCCCTAGAAGCATCGGGCACCAGCGGCATGAAGGCCGCGCTGAACGGCGTGCCCAGCTTGAGCATTCTGGATGGCTGGTGGGTGGAAGGCCACGTCGAAGGGGTTACCGGATGGGCCATCGGGGAGCTGCGCCACGGGCTGCCCATGGAGCCCCCCGCGGATAATCATGCCGAGGCCGACTCGCTCTACGAAAAATTGGAACGCGCAATTTTGCCGCTTTATTATCAGGAACGCCGAAAATTTATCGAGGTTATGCAGCACGCCATCGCGGTGAACGGCTCTTACTTCAACACCCAGCGCATGGTCGAGGAATACATCGCCAATGCTTACGTAAGATGAAAAAGCGAAGCCAGGAGGTAACGAAGTAAGGACAAAAAATTACGCAAAACGCCGGCGAGTTTAGCGCAGGCGGTTTTTGTACATGGCCATGCCCACCGCGGCGTCCAGGCCGATCTTCGCCAGTGCCTCGATTTCGCGATGGGTCTTGATCCCGCCGGCAGCGATGATCGGATGCGCGGTGGCACGGCGCAACTGGCGAAACCATTTTAGATTGGCGCCGGACATGGTGCCTTCGCGGTCCACATCGGTGCACAGAAAAGCGCAGCAGTAGGGTTCGAGCTGCGCCATCACTTCTTCGGCGGAGAATTCTAGTTTTTCGCGCCAGCCCTTGATGGTGATTTTCGTCGCTGCGGTATCCAGTGCGATGACGATTTTTGTTTGCGGCACTGCGGCGTTCAATCGGCGCAAAAATGCTTTGTTGATTTTCCCATCCTTGAACGCGGCGCTGCCCACGATA
>DATFYV010000044.1:0-8621 GCA_035314845.1 Candidatus Acidiferrum sp. | reverse complement strand
GGCGAGCGGCAAGAGTGCCACGCCCGGCGAAACCGCAGCTGCGCCGGTGCCCGGAGGCACCAGCAGTTCCGCGCTGCTGCGGGCGGCCAGCGAAAATAAATTTGGCAGCGGGCTGTTCCTGGCGATCGCCGCGGTGGTGTTGCTGGCGGCGGGTTTCGGGGTGTACGCACTGGTCCAGCGCACCCAGCACATCCCATTTGAGAAAATTTCCATCGAGAATCTGACCAACAACGGCAAAGTATCGCGCGCCGCGCTGTCACCCGACGGCAAATACTTGCTGCACGTGCTGCAAGAGAACGGCATGCAATCGCTGTGGCTGCGCCACATTCCCACGGGCAGCAACACCCAGGTGGTGCCGCCGCTAGCCACGCGCTATACCGGTCTGACGTTTTCGCCCGATGGCAACTACATTTACTTCGTGCGGCGCGATGAATCCGAAGAGGAAATCGATTCGGTTTACAGCTCACCGGTGCTGGGCGGAATGCCGCGGCTGGTGCTCAACGACATTGATAGTCCGGTGGCCTTCGCCCCGGACGGAAAGAAGTTTGCCTATTTGCACCAGCACGGAACTTCCCTGGGCATGGATTTATTGGTCGCCCACAGCGACGGCTCGCCGGACCACGCCATCTTCGAGCATCGCCCGGTGCGCACGGACAGCCTCACCCTCGCATGGTCGCCGGATGGCAAGACCATCGTGATTCCGGTGGCGCAGCCGACGGAAAAAGATTTGTCAGGATACCTGGCGATCGAAACAGCAACTGGCAAGAGCAGTTATTTCGGAGCGGCACCGGACCGCCTGGTGTACGAGCCATCGTGGTTTCCAGGCGGCGGTGCGATATTAACCAGCGTGGCTTCCAGCGACACCGGCTTTCAGCGCCGTCAAGTCGCCATGATGGGTTTTCCCGGCGGGGATTTTCGCCAGCTAACCAACGATACGAATTACTACCTGCACCCGCTGCTGTCCGCGGACGGCAAAAGCATTGTGGCCATTCAGTCGACGCCGCACTACCAACTGCAAATTGCGGACACGAGCAAGCCGGACGCCATCCAGGCTGTGAACTTCTCTTCCAACCTTTCTTACTCGGGATGGAGCTGGTCGCAGGACGGCCGCTTGCTGGTAGCGCAGGGTCCGGATATTCGCCTGGTGAACCCGAGCGGAGGCGAAACGGTGCTCGTTTCCGACGCCCAGCATCCAACGAATCGCGTGGTTCCATGCGCAGGCGGGAAATACATTATTTTTCGCCCGATTGGTCGCGCCTCACCAACATCCGTGAACCTATGGCGCGCCGATGCTTCGGGAGCGGATCAGAAACAGCTGACGTTTGGCTCCAACCAGACCGCTCCGCAGTGTTCGCCGGATGGAAGATGGCTCTACTACGTGGACCTTGGGGAAAAGACCGGGGTGATCAAGCGCGTATTGATCGATGGCGGCCAGCCCCAGACGGTGCTGGACGAAGGAGATTCCTTTTTTAGCCTGTCGCCCGATGGCAAGACGCTGCTGACGCTGGAAGTTCGCGATGCCGACCACAAGGTGCTGTTGGCCCTGCACTCTCTCGAAGACAAAACCAAACGGACCCTGGAGGCGGATCCTCGGGCGCTAACCGACTACGAGTTTTCGCCGGACGGCAAAGCCATAGCCTATCTGGTGCGCGAAAAGGGCGTGGATAACCTTTGGGTTCAACCGCTCGATGGCTCTCCCGGGCACCATCTCACGCACTTTACCTCGGAGCAGATTTACTCCTTCGCTTTCTCGCCGGACGGAAATAAAGTGGCCTTCGACCGCGGGCATTCGGATTCTGACGCGATTTTGCTGCGCGACGCCTCGCATTAGACCCCGCTCGATCGCCGCCAGTCGCTTAATTCGGCTTGCGATCGGAGCTGCCCCCAGGCTTCGACGCGGGCGCTGCCGCTGGAGGGTCAGTAGGGCTGAAGGCCGGATTGGGGCGCGCAAAATAGCCTTGCCGAGCGCGTACTTGATAGCCTTTGTGCTCGGGAACTTCGATGCGAATTTTGTGATAGCGGCCATCGAGCGCCGAATTGGTTGGCGCGTAGGCGATCGAATACTGATTGCGCAATTCGTCGCCGATATCTTGAAAAGACTGATCCAGATCGTCAACGCGATAGGGAAAGAAAGCCCGACCGCCGGTTTCGTTGGCGATACTCTGCAGGATTTTGTCGGTATCCGTGAGGTGATATTTCAGACTGCCGCCCGTGGCTTGGTCCTTTTGCGTGGTGGATATCCACTGCGTGTTGGTGCTGATCGTGTAGATGACCACGTCGGTGATCTGCGCCATCTGGATGGCTTCCGAGCGCGTGTGAATCGATAAATTATCGTCGCCGTCGCTGATAAGAATCATCACCCGCCGCACCACGTCAGGCTGGTCCCCGGGGGGGCGCGGGGGATGGCTGAGTTCCTTCTGGCATGCGGTATAAACCGCGTCGTAAATCGCGGTGCCGCCGCCGGCGCGGGTCTTCACGATCTGGTCGCGCAGTTTGCCGGTGTCTCCAGTGAAAGCCTGCAGTACTTGCGGTTCGTCGTCGAAGGTCATGACGAACGCCTCATCTTTGTTGCGGCGCAGAACGCTGTACAGGAAGCTTACCGACGCATCCTGTTCGAACCGCAGCCGGTCGCGAATGCTGTTGGAAGTATCCAGCAGCATGCCGATGCGCAAAGGCAGGTCTGTCTGCTTGCTGAAGTAGCGGATTTCCTGGAGTACGTTGTCGTCAAAAACGTGAAAGTCGGGCTTGTCCAGCTCGGGAACCAGTTTGTTGCGGCGATTCAGCACCGTGAAGAGCACGTCGACAAGATTGACCGAGACGCGTGTAACGTTTGGCGCTTGCGGCGCGGGCGCATTGCCTGGAGGCGGGGGCGGAGGTTGCTGCGCGCGAAGCGTGCCGGAAGCAAAAAATAAAGTGGCCAAAGACAAAGTAAGCATGCGTCGCATGGGCTTCGATTATAGGTAGGCGGCAAGAGCAGCGTCAATTGCCGAGGGATTTTCTCCGGAGACGGCGCAGAGTTCGAGCAAAAATTCTCTCAGCTCGTGTGGGAGTGGGGCCCGCACTTCGATCCACGCCCCGCTTCGCGGCTGGCGAAAGCCGAGTTTGGCGGCGTGCAGAAAGTTGCGGCCAAGCGGTGTCAGTATATTCTTGCCAACGTGCAAACGGGCGCTTGCGCCATAGAGCGTGTCGCCCACTACGGGATGCTTGAGCGCTGCGAAGTGCACGCGAATCTGGTGCGTGCGGCCGGTGTGCAACTGCACTTCAACCAACGTCGTTTCCCCCACGCGCGCAAGAACGCGCCAGTCGGTGCGGGCTTCGCGCGCATTCTGCAGGATGGCGCTACGCTTGGTGGTCATGCGCGTGCGGCGCAAGGGGTCGCGGCTAATGGCCAGTTCGATGCGCCCCTTGTCTTCCGCCAGCAAACCTTGCACTAACGCAAGGTACGTTTTCTTTACCACCCGCTGGCGAAAATCTTCAGCCACCTTGGCGTGTGCGAAATCGTTCTTGGCCACCAGGATGGCGCCGGAGGTGTCCTTGTCCAGGCGGTGCACGATCCCCGGGCGCAGTAAGTCGGAGGACTGCGAGAGGCCCTGGCCGCGCCCGAGCAAAGCATTGACCAGTGTTCCGCGCGGATTCCCCGCTCCCGCATGCACGGTCATGCCCGCTGCTTTGTTGATGACGATCACGTCGTCGTCTTCGTAGAGCACGTCGAGGGGAATCTGCTCCGCGTGCGCGGTCATCGGCGGTCGCGGCTGCTCTTCCACGCTGATGCGCTGACCATCGCGCACCCGCGACGCGCCTTTCGCAGCGCGCCCTTCCACGAGTACCAGCCCCGCTTCGATCAATTCTTGCGCACGCGTGCGACTGAGCTCGGGGCAGTGCGCGGCCACCACGCGGTCCAGGCGTTCCCCGGCGTCCTCCGGTGCCACGGTGAAAAACGTTGTGCGCATAAATGTTCCGCTGGGAATTGCGCTGCCCGCCGGCGCATCGCTTGGAGGCACTAAATAAGTTCTCCGCTCGCCGCCAGCTTGGCGTACCACGCACCGGATTCTTTAATGGTGCGCTTTTGCGAGCGGTAATCGACGTACACCAGTCCAAACCGCTGCGTGTAGCCCTGGTCCCACTCGAAATTGTCCAGCAAACTCCATGCATGAAAGGCGCGAACATTGGCGCCATCTTTCCGGGCCCGCGCTAGCGCGCTGAGATACTCGCGATAAAATTCGATCTTGCGCTGGTCCGGAATTCTGCCGTTGCCGTCCGGGCAATCGTTGTAGGCGCAGCCATTTTCTGTAATTTCGATAGCCGGCGCGTTGTACAAGCGCGTAATCTGCATAATCAGACGGTAAAAACCGTCGGGCCAAATTTCCCAGCCATTATCGGTGAGCCGCCCTTCGCTGCCCGCCACCCGTTCGAATCCCAGCGGCGCGGTGATGGAGTGTTGCGAGCGGGAAAATATGCCCCGCATATAGTAGTTGATGCCCAGAAAATCCAGGGGCGCGCGGACCAGTTCCATGTCCCCGGGACGCACGCCCAACATCTCCGGAGTTGCCGGAAAGGCCGCGGGATATTTTCCCAGCAAAGCGGTATCGAGAAAGATCAGGTTGAAAAACGCGTGCCCACGTTCGGCGGCTTCGCGATCTTCGGGAGCGTCGCTGGCCGCTTCGGCGGAGGTCATGCTATACGCGGTGCCGAGTTGCAATTTTGCATTTACCGCCTTCATGGCGCGAAACGCTTGCCCTTGCGCCAGGTTCACCACGTGGATGGCCCGCAGCGTTTCGCTTAGATCCGTCCTTCCCGGCGCATGCGTGCCCAGGGCGTACCCGTGCGTGGTGAAAACCCATGGCTCGTTGAAAATGCACCAGTGCTTGACGCGGTCGCCCAGCGCCCGGCTCACAATGCCGGCATAATCGGCAAAGCGCCCGGCGATGTCGCGATTGGGCCAGCCGCCCACATCTTGTAACGCCTGCGGAAGGTCCCAGTGGTACACCGTGGCCAGCGGACGAATCTTCGCTTCCAGCAGCGCATCCGCCAGCCGCTTGTAATAGTCAACTCCCTTTGGGTTCGGTGCCCCACTGCCCTCCGCTTGGATGCGCGGCCAGGAAATGGAAAAGCGGTAACTCTGCAGATTCAACTTTCTTGCCAGCTCTACGTCTTCCTGGTAGCGGTGATAAGAGTCGCAGGCCACGTCCCCCGTGTCTCCGCCGCGGATTCTTCCGGGCGTGTGCGAGAAGCGATCCCAGATCGACTCACCCTTGCCGTCAACGTTCCAGCCGCCCTCAATTTGATAGGAAGCGGTCGCCGCTCCCCACAGGAAATCCTTGGGAAATTTTGCTGCGGCGAACGGAGTGCCTTCCGTCAACGCGGAAGCTGTGCGCGCGCCGGACAGCGCTGGCAACAAATTGCCCGTACCGGTTACAGCGCTGGCCGCTGCCGCTCCCAACGCTGCGCTTAGAAATTCTCGTCGATTGCAATGCTTCGAAGGCTTCATGAGCAATTGCTCCTGCGGATCGCTTCAAACACTCTTGCGGGCCGGAGCTACGGCCGGTCGCGAACCGAACAACACATCCAAGATGAGCAACGCCGCGCCAATCGCAATCGCCGAATCCGCCACGTTAAACGCCGGCCAGCGGTACGTGCCCAGCCACACTTCAAAGAAATCCGTCACGCCCCCGTGCACGATGCGGTCAGTAACGTTGCCGGTCGCCCCGCCCAGCAGCAACGCCAGCCCCGCCGCGCTCAGCGCGCCTCCGCTCCGACTCGCCACCAACATCCACGCCAAAATGACGATGACCACCACCGAGCCAGCGATCAGCGCCACCCTAGTCCACACCGAAGCCGATTCGGCCAGCACCCCAAACGCAATGCCGGGATTTTGGCTGTGCACCAGGTAGATAAAATTGCGCACGATTTCGTGCCGCCAGCCCTCCACGGTTTGCGTCTCAAACCACGCTTTGGACCCGCGGTCCGCCAGCACCACCGCCAACGTTATCCACAGCCAGCGAACGCGCGCAGGCACCGTCATGGCTGGTAACCTGGGGGCCGGTTGGCGGCCACCGGCATAAATCTCCGCTTCACGCGTTCACCGGAACGGCCGCGCCCGCGCCGCCCTCAATCTCGTTCAGCGCTTCGCTGCAGCGTTCGCATACCGTCGGGTAGCGCAAGTTCTCGCCGACGTGCGTGGAATAATTCCAGCACCGCTCGCACTTCGCACCCGCCGCCTTCTGCACCATAATCTCCAGCCGCGGCACGACCTCCGATTTGTATCCTCCCGCTCCCGCGCTATAAAACTCCACCTGCGACACAATAAACAGCGCCGGCAATTGCCCCAGATACGGCTTCAGCTTGGACGTGAGTTCCGGGTCGGCGCTCAACAGCACCTTGGCCTCCAGCCCGGAATTAATTCGCTTTTCATTGCGCGCCACTTCCAGCGCTTTCAAAACCTCCGCGCGCACTTTGCCAAGCAGTTCCCAGTTCGCAATTCTATCCGCGGGCAGGCCGGTGCGCAGGTCCGCGTCGTGGAAGAACAGCGCGATGTGCACGCTGTCCGGATCGTGCGCCGTCTTCGGCAAATATTTCCAAATCTCCTCCGCGGTAAACGTAAGGATCGGCGCCGCCAGCCGCACGAGCGCGCTGGTAATCTCCAGCACCGCCGTTTGCGCCGAGCGTCGCGATTTGCTGCCCGGAGCTTTCGTATACAGACGGTCCTTCAGCATGTCGTAGTAAAACGAGCTGAGGTCCACCACGCAATAATCGTGCAGCGCGTGATACACCCGGTGAAACTCATACGCTGCATACCATTCGCGGCACTTGCGCACCAAGTCCGCTGTACGCTCCAGCATCCAGCGGTCGATCTCTTCCATTTCCGCGTGCGCCAGCGCATCGCGCGCAGGCTCAAATCCTGCCAAATTGCCCAGCGCAAAGCGGAACGTGTTGCGAATTTTGCGATACGCTTCGCTAAGCTGCGTCATCACCCGCTCGCTCATCTTCACGTCCGCCTGATACTCCTGCGACGCCACCCACAAACGCAGCAAATCCGCGCCCCATTTCTCGCAAATCTCCGAAGGCAGCATCACGTTGCCCAGCGACTTGGACATTGGCCTGCCCTGTTCATCCAGTGTCCACCCGTGCGTCACCACGCCCTTGAACGGCGCGTGCCCCCGCACTCCGGTGCCCACCAGCAGCGAACTCTGGAACCAGCCGCGATATTGATCCGGGCCTTCGAGATAGAGATCCGCGGGCCACTCCGCTCCATGCAGCACCGCCAAGTTCGACGAACCGGAATCAAACCACACATCCAGAATGTCGTTTTCCTTTCGCCACTTGCTAGCGCCGCACGAACACTTTGTTCCAGCGGGCAGCAGCTCTTCCGCCGAATGCTCATACCACGCATCCGCGCCCTCTTTTTCAAACCACGTCAGAACGTGTTTGAGCGCCGCGAAATCTTCCAGCCGTTTACCGCATCCCTCGCAATAAAAAACAATAATCGGCACGCCCCAAAATCTCTGCCGCGAGACGCACCAGTCCGGCCGCCCCTGCACCATTTCGTGGATCCGCTCTTCGCCCCACGCCGGGAACCACTTCACGCCATGTACTTCGTCCATCGCCAATTGCCGCAAGCTCTTCGTGCCGCCGTGCGCGGTGCGGTCCAGATCGATGAACCACTGCTCCGTGGCCCGAAAGATCACCGGATTGTGGCAGCGCCAGCAATGCGGATACGTGTGCTTGTAATTGGCATGACCCAGCAGCGCCCCGCGCTCACCCAGCAATTTCACGATGATGGGATTCGCCGTAAACACATCCTTGCCCTTATATTCCGCCAGACCCTCGAGATACACGCCGCGATCGTCAATCGGCGCAGCCGTCTCCAGCCCATATTTTTGCCCAGTGCGAAAATCGTCCGCCCCGTGCCCCGGTGCGGTGTGCACGATCCCGCTGCCCTGATCCAGCGTCACGTAATCCGCCAGCAAGCCCGGCACTTCCATCGGCAAGAAGGGATGCAGAAATTTCAGCCCCTCAAATTCCCGCCCCTTAAACGTCGCCACCACGCGCGCTTCTTTAATCCCGCACTCCGCCTGCAGCGCCGCCACGCGCTCCGCCGCCAGCAGCAGCCGCCCCTTCTCCGTTTCCACCACCACATATTCAAAATCCGGATGAAACGCCAAACCGCGGTTGTGCGGCAGCGTCCAAGGCGTGGTCGTCCAGATCACCGCGCTGGTTCCCGCGCCCAGCTTGCTCTCCGCCTCACCGACCGCCCTGAACGTCACCCACACCGACGGGCTGACATGATCCTCATACTCCACTTCCGCTTCTGCCAAGGCCGTGCTGTCGTAAATGCACCAGTACACCGGCTTGCGTCCGCGATACACGTAGCCCTTCTCCATAAAATCCAGAAAAGCCCCGGCAATCGTAGCCTCATACGAAAAATTCATCGTCAAGTACGGCTCGTTCCACCGCCCAAAAACCCCCAGCCGCTTAAAATCCCGCCGGTGCTGATCCACATAGCGCGTGGCAAATGCCCGGCACAATTTGCGAAATTCCGCCGGCGCCACTTTCCCCTTCCCGCCCAGTTCCTTTTCCACCTGCGTCTCAATTGGCAATCCGTGGCAATCCCAGCCCGGCAC
>DATFYV010000043.1:0-4087 GCA_035314845.1 Candidatus Acidiferrum sp. | reverse complement strand
GCGCGTTTGCAGAAGACCATTGTGCGCGCGTTTCACGAAATGGTGGAGACCATGCGCAAGCACCACGTTCCGCCGAGGGCTGGGGCGATGATCCTGGCGGTAAATCGCGTTGCGGAAGCGACGCTGGTGCGCGGATTGTTCCCCTGATTTACAAGAAGTCGAACTTAAGATAAGTCCATGACAAACAATCGCTGCGCCTTGCGCTGGCTTTGCCTCGCGCTCGTGTTTTGTTTTTCTTCGAGACTCACCGCCGCTCAAAAGCAACATGACGTTGCCATCACCGTAGATGATCTTCCTGCGCACGGTGATTTGCCTTCCGGACTGACACGGACGGACGTAGCGAAGAGCATGGTCGCCACCTTCAAGGCGAAGGGCGTTCCCGGCGTGTATGGCTTCGTGAATGCGGAAAAGATCAGCGACGACGCGGACAAAAGCGCTTCACTGAAGCTGTGGGTTGATGCTGGATTTCTGCTGGGAAGCCACACCTACTCGCACCTCGATTTGAGCACACACAACGCGGAGGAATTTGAGGCGGACATCGCTGCGGACGAGCCGGCCTTACAGTCGCTAATGGGCACGCGCGACTGGCACTGGTTTCGTTATCCTTTCCTGCATGAAGGCGAGACATTGCAGAAAAGGCACGCCGTGAAGAAATACCTGGCGGAACACGGTTACAAGGTGGCCCAAGTCACGTTGGATTTCGAGGATTACGCCTGGAACAACCCGTACGCGAGATGCGTTGCGAAGCAAGACACCGAAGCAATCGGATGGCTGAAGTCCAGCTATTTAAGTACAGCGACAGAGTACATCACGCTGGGACAACAGCTAGCCTCGCAGATTTACGGGCGGGACATCAAACACGTCTTGGTGCTTCATATCGGGGCGTTTGACAGCGTGATGCTTCCGGACCTGTTGGATTTGCTGACGAAACGGGGATTTCGTTTTGTGACGCTGGAAGAAGCGCAGAAGGATCCGGCCTACCGGAGCGACCCCGATGCGTCTTTGCAATATGGCGGCACCCTGCTGGAGCAACTGACCGAATCGCGGCACCTGAAATATCCACCGTTCGCACAGAAACCGATGGAAAAGCTAAACGCGATTTGCCGCCAGCCCTAGCATTGAAGCTCGGCCGAGCGCGCACCAAGACTTACCAATCACGGCAGCGGGGAAGCTACGGCGGCGGCGATGGCGCGGCGACGCAGGCGCCAGAAGATTGCGATAGGCGCCACAAGTATCACCAGCCAGAAAACGAGCGGCGGGAGAAATTCCGCGAACCATAGCGCTAGGTCAACAGCGGAGTCGGTTACATTTTTGAAACCGGCGACGGCGGCGTTGTGGAAGCGCGTAGCGATCCCGGGGGTGCTGTCGCTTACTTTGGCTTTGTATTCTTCGCTGAGGCTTAGGGTGATGGTGGCGAAGTCCACGCGGTGATTCAGAGACTTGAGGTCGGATTCCATTTGTTCGATTTCTCCGCGGACACGGGCGATTTCCTGCTCCACTTCGAGGACGTCGCTGACTTTTCCGGTGCGGGTGCGCAGGATGTCCTGCAGGCGGGCTTCGGTTTCTCGGGAACTTTTGAGGCGCGCAACCAGGTCGGCGTGTTCGGCGGTTACTTCTTCTCCCGCTTGCGATTCGCTGGCTACGTGGCCGAGGGTCCTAAGTTCGCCGAGCGCGGCGGGCAGTTCGTGCGAGGGAATGCGCAGCGAAGCGTTGAGCGTGCGCGCAGTGTTGTCCGCGTCGCCGACATTCAGCGCGGCGGCATAGCCGTGATGCCGCGTCAGTATCGACTCAACCGCGGAGCGCGCCACGTCGAATTTCGCGACCACGACCTGCAACTGCGCGGTGCGCGCAATCATGGGGGACTGGGCTATTGGCTGCCCACCTTCGGAGAGCGCATTTGAATCCTGATCACCGCGGGATTGAAGCGTTCCATTGGAGGCATGGGGAATTCCAGCGGTAGCGGGCAGTGTTGGCGCACTCCCGATGCGCCTCTGGATAAATTGTGCAGGACCAGTCTGCATCGGTGGATGTGACAGCGAGAATGAGTTCCGTTCGCGCTCCATTAATTGCTCACTTGCCACCGCCTGTCTGGCACGTGATGTGGCCTGCTCATAGTTGCCCGATTTCAGAACCAAAGCCAACACTGCGCACGCAATTAGGGCTACCGGGATAACAGTGCGTCGTCGTAGGCGTTGCCATAGGGAAGGCAGGGTTAACCCTTCTCGCTGTTTGCTGTTTAGTGGAAGGGGTAATACTGACGACTCGAGAGATAACGGGGCAGAATTGATGCTCCAGACCGCCAAGGCTCGCGACGTGGTGCCGAACGATCCCGCCAGAGTCCGGCATTCGGAACAGCTTTCTAGGTGCGATGTAACTTCGGCGGCGCGCTCGGCGGCTAGTTCGCCGTCCTGGTGGGCCATGATTTCTTCTGGCGCAAAGTCGTGAATGACGGTGCTCATTGGCGTGGACCTTTCTCCGCGGAATTGGTTTGCTCGGCGGTTCGCGGTGCGGCGGCTGGCGGAGGACTTAGTAGATCGCGCAAAGCGGAGCGGGCGCGAAAGAGGCGGGAGCGGACGGTGTTCAAGGGAATTTCGACGATAGCAGCGATTTCTGCGTAGCTGAGCTGCTGGTATTCGCGGAGCATGACGATTTCGCGGTCGGTGGCGTCGAGTTTGGCGAGGGCGCGGCGTACCCAGAGGGAGTCTTCGGTGTGGCTCGGCGTGGAGGCGGACTCGGTGGCCTTTGGCGAGCCGAGAAACGCCGCACGGAAGATGGATTTGCGGCGATCAGCACGCAGGATGCGAAAGGCGATGGCGTAGAGATAACTGCGGAAGGAGGCGCGGGGTTCGTAGCGCTTGGCGGCGCGGAAGAGGGCGATGAAGGTCTCTTGCGTGAGTTCCTCGGCGCGGGCGGACTCGGCGAGGCGGCGGCTGAAAAAACCGAAGATGGGCTGTTTGTAGCGATGGAAGAGCGCGGTGAAGGCTTCCTCCGAGCCTTCGCGGAGGGCCTGCATCAGTTGCTCGTCCGTGGATTCCGCGGAGATTGGCATGGGCGTAGCAGCGGCGGAAGCGCGCGGCGCATCGCCTGCAGCAGATAGGATGGCGGGAATGGCGGTGGCGTCGGGCATGGGGTTCTGGCGAAGTGCCTCCGAGCTTAGAACGGTCATGGGGATGGAATCTTGCATTTTTAGTCGCTCTGAGCTTTCACAGCATGATCCTCGCTAAGGGTAATGGCGCGAGCGGCGAAAAAGTTCCCGTCAAACGACACGAAGTAGGATGCAACTAGAACGAGCGGGAGAGCCAAGAACGTGTGCCGCACCTGTGGTGCTCCGGTGGCGCGTCTATCACGCCCACCCAGCGCTTTCGCGCTGGGTTAAATTGTGGCGCGCCTCCGGCGCTGAAGGCGTGTTGCGCAAACGTCCCGGCCAAAGCTCCCCTCGGCAGATTCATCCCGCGCAAGCTGCAGGGTGGAGAACGATTGGCGTTTCCAAGAAAGAGTTCTTGGAGAAAGTTTTTGTTGCGTGGGGAGATTGTCGCGCGTACATTCGCAAGTGCCGGGCGTTTCTTGCCGCGCGGGGGAAGTTTCCTGCGCGAGGGAGCGTGACCGGCTATTTTCGTCGAAGCAGCGGAAATTGAGTGGGAGACGCTCGGAGCACGATGAGCAATCACAATCATGCAGGACAAACAACGCCGCCAATTTTGTTGAGCATCGCGGGATTCGATCCTTCGTGCGGGGCGGGGACGGCCGCGGATTTGAAAACGTTTGCGGCGCACGGCTGTTATGGCGTGGCGGCAATCACCTCCATCACGGTGCAGAACACGCAGGGCGTTAGCGCGGTGCACAACACGCCCAGCTCGGAATTACGCGAACAACTGGAGACTCTGGCCAGCGATTGCGAAATTGCCGCGGTAAAGATCGGCATGCTGGGAAATCGCGGCAACGCGGTGGTGGTGACGGAATTTCTGGACGCGCACAAATTTGCCCACGTGGTACATGACCCGGTGATGAAGTCGTCCAGCGGGACGGAGCTGCTGGATTCCGGCGGGATCAAATATATTTTGGCGGAGTTGCTGAAGCGCTCCAGCGT
>DATFYV010000042.1:0-4898 GCA_035314845.1 Candidatus Acidiferrum sp. | reverse complement strand
TCGAGGCCGGCACCATCGTCCGCGATCTCGATGTTTACCTGGCCATCCTGATGATAGGCGCGCAGCGTAAGGCAGCCCTCGGCCCTTTTTCCGGCGGCCACACGAGCCTCCGGCCGTTCAATGCCATGATCGAGGGAATTGCGCACCAGATGCGTGAGCGGAGCCTTAATCGCTTCGATAATCGTTTTGTCGAGTTCGGTTTCCTTGCCCGCCATTTCAATGCGTACCTGCTTGCCGCAATGCGTGGCGATATCTCGGACGGTTCTGGGAAATTTTTCCCAGATGTAGCCAATGGGCTGCATGCGCGTCTTCATCACGCCTTCCTGCAGTTCCGCGGTAAGCAGATTGAGGCGCCGGCTGGGCGCCACGATCGCGGCGTCTTCCGTGGCATTGGAGAATTGCAGAATCTGGTTGCGCGCCAGGACCAGTTCACCAACCAAATTCATCAGCTTGTTCAGCAGCGCCACGTCGACGCGAATGGAAGATTCGCTGGCCCCCGCGCGTGCCGCTTGTTGCGTCTGCAGCGCTTCCACGATTTCGTGGGGCTTCACGCTGCCGCGCTCAACCAGAATTTCTCCCAGGTGCCGGGGATCGCCCTCGTTCTGAATCCTCATCGCCGAGGCGATATCGCTCGCAGAAGCCGCGCCTTTGCCGATCAAGATTTCGCCAATGGTAGGAACGGGACCCTCGGAGAGCATCGGCACAGGCTCCGGGGCGCGCACCACTTCGGCAGTTTTGGGGTTTACCGGCACGTCGCACTGTAGCTCGGTTAGCAGTTGCACCAGGGCAAAGTCGTCGCGCTCACCCTCGCCACCGGTCTTGTCGATGCTGTCAAGCATCTGCCGGATGGCGTCCACCATTTGCAACAGGGCGGTGGTGATTTCCGGAGTAAGTGCCAGTACCCCGTCGCGTAATTTGTTCAGTAAACTTTCTCCCACGTGCGCCACGGACTCTAGTTTCGAGAAGCCCAGAAAGCCGCAAGTACCCTTGATGGTATGAATGGTGCGAAACACGCCCGATAGCGTGTCTTTGTTGAGGGGATCCTTTTCGAGCAGCACCAGTTCGCGGTCCAGCGAGTCAAGATTCTCGCTACTCTCCACCAGAAATTCCCGAACGATTTCGTCGTTCATCGCGCGATGCGCTCCCTTGCAGAACCCGACCCTGAATAGCTAATTGGGGGTTGGCGTGTTGTTGCTCGATCGCTCATGGCTGTTCTTGGACACATCTGTCTTCAAGCGGGACGAAGGCTTGGTTGTTTCACAGCAGGTCGCAGACCACTGCTTCGCTGGTCTCCGAAATCTAACGGCTCTGGAAGCACCTACTTGGGGAATGCTTACGCGGAGAGTTGAGAGGATTTTGGGGAATCAAGACCGATTTGGAACTCTTTCCATTTGCGGAACGCAGCACACGGAATTCCAGATTTAGCGTCCCGCGTGGCGGAGCATCTTAGAGATATTTAACCAAAATCACTTCGTTGCGCGCTTCGTTGTACACCAATTCGTCGATCATTTGCTGCGTCATCATAATTCCCAAACCGCCGGGGCGCAGCCCTTTGGCCTCTCGCGCCTTGGTGTGTGCCAGCGGATCATCATCCGGATTGTTGACGGCGGCGTGGGCCATCTCTTCCATGCGGAAACCCGGCCCGGGATCGTCGATGCGGTACATCAGCATGCGCTTGGTGCGGATAAACGAAATGCGCACTTTTAAATTGGGATCCAGCCGCCCGCCCCACTCCACGGCATTATTCAGCAATTCGCGAAATGCAAAGCCCACACTCTCTCGCAACTCCGTGGGCAAGTCCGACTCCAGGCGCACCAGAAAACTTTGCACCCGGCTGACTACCGAACGGTCGCAAGGCACTAACAATTCCACCCAATGCGGCTGGGCCGACAGTACCTCGATGGCCGAGCATTCCGGCTCGGTGGCCAGCGCGTCGCGCACTAGATCGAGCAAGGCCTCCGCTTCGATGGGCTTGGCGATGAATTGGTAGACCTTGCCGCGCAGCGCGCTGAGCAGCGTTTCCGGGGTCTGGTCGGAGGTCATGATAATGATTTTCGGCAGCTCTTCTTCCTTTTGCAGCTGCGCCAGAAGTTCCAGGCCGCTCATCCCCGGCATCCAGATGTCCAGGAGCACCAGGTGAAATTTCTTTTTTTGCAAGGCTCTCAAGGCCGCCGCGCCATCAGCGACCGTGGTTACCGCGTAACCGTGGCCCTTCAGCACTCCGCCAAGCATCTCGCGGGTGGTCACGTCGTCATCGCAAATCAGAATGTTGGATATATTGGGCATGGGCCGCTCCACAAGCCAAGGCCGGACACAGACCAGCGGGGCATACACCCTTACCCTAGGCGCGCTTGCTCTTTCCGCGCCCGCGGGACTTTCCTTCGCCCGAACTGGCCTTCGCTCGACTTGCTCGCGTTGTGTATCCTCTCAGTTTCTTCTCTAGCTTGGCAATCTCTTCTTCCAGGCGACCCAGGGTGCCCACGGTGCCGGACAATTGCCCGCCGCGGCCGACATCCTGTAACTCTTGCGCCAGTTGCTTGGCTTCTGCCGCGCCAAAGATGCCGATGGGGCCCTTGAGGGCATGCGCAGCGGCGGCGAGAGCCGCGGTATCGCCAGCCTGCACGGCGGCGCGCAACGAAGCGCGCTTTTTTGGATAGTCCTTAAGGAACGTCTGGATCACCCGCACCAGCAGTTTACGATCCCCACCCACGCCCGCAAGCCACTCGGCTTCTCCGGAACTGACGGCCTTCGCCGCCGCCGAAGCAGCCTGCGGCTTCGCTGGCGGTGCGGCAAAATCCGCCAGCGCGCGCTGCAGCTCTTCAGCGCGAAACGGTTTGCTGAGGCACGCATCCATGCCGGCTTTTTGCAGGCGTAGCCTGTCGGCTTCGGAATTATTTCCGCTGAGCGCCAGGATGAGTTGGTGCTTGCCGCTGCCCGCTTCCTGCTCGCGGATGCGCTTCGCGGTTTCCGGTCCGCTCAATTTGGGCATCTCGTCGTCCAGCAGCACCACGTCAAATCGTCTACTGGAAAGCACGCGCAACACTTCCATGCCATTACTGACGGCCACGACTCTGTAACCCTGCCGCGTAAGCAAAAGTTCCGTCAATTCGCGGATGGCGGGATCATCGTCAGCCAGGAGAATGCGCAGTCCCGCCGCGGCAGCAGGGACCACCGCAGACGCAGAAGGATTGACCGTCGCAGCATGCGCAGATTGCGGCGTGCCGATTGCACCAGCAAGAGACACGGAGTCCTGCTGCCGCTGAGAAGCTGCATGCTGCACGCGTTCGTTGCCGTGCACCGAGGCCATGGAATCTTTGGCGGCCAACAAGCGAAACCAAAAGCGTGAGCCATGCGGGACCACGTCCTCGCAGCCAATCGTGCCGCCCCAGCGTTCCACGGTGATGCGGCAGAAATATAGTCCCAGCCCGGCTTTTCCACCGCCCTCTTTTCCTTTGGAAAACAGTTTGAAGGCCCGTGACGCCAGAAAATCCTTGGGCAGGCCGGGCCCCTGGTCCTCCACAAAAGCCTTAACGTACGGCTCATCGTCTGCGAGGCCCAGGGTCACGATGGAGCCGGCGGGTGCGTGACGCAAAGCGTTTTCCACTAAATTGGAGAAAATTCTTTTCAGCCTTGTAGCTTCGCCCATCACCCGCCACGCCGCGTGCCCCTGCAGCCGCGGGTCCAGACGAATAATCAAACCCTTGGAACGAAACACCGGAGTGAAAGCCTCGACGGTTTCAGCAGCGCAGCTAAGAATATCCGGGAGCTCGCGCGCACCACCGCCGCTTTGCATACCGTCCTGCAGATCCGCCGAAAAAGCCTTTAGTACCTCGCGAATCATCTCTTCCTGTTGTTCGGATTGCTGCTTGCCGACTTCCACCAGTTGTTTGGCGCGCGCCGAGCCGCCACCTTCGAGCGCCAGGCACTCGAAACAGCCGCGCATGGCGGTGAGCGGCTGGGAAAGGTCGTGAATGATGCAGTGCAGCAGGATTTCCTTTTTTTGGATTTCTTTTAGCAGCCGCTCGTGCACCAGCAGCCCATCGCGCGCGGTTTGCAGGATGCGCGACTGCTCCGCGAAAGCCACTGCGCGGCTCTGCAGCGCCAGGACGCGCTTGCCCGCAACGCGCAGCGCCATGGCATCCAGCGGAATCTCCCGGCCCTCGCGTGTGGTTTCCATCCACCCTTCGGAGGCCAGGTCACCGGGTGATTCCGCGTTCCAAAAGGCTTCGGCATCGACGAGAAAATTTTCCAGAAAGGGAGACGCGTCGCCCAAGCAAAAAGTCTCTGTGCCTTCAGCCTGCGGGCTCCAGATTTCCCCGAACCACTGCGGCGGCTCGGCCAATAGCGAGAACTTGCCGCCACCCAAATACTCCAACAGAGCATAGTCTTGGTGGCGTAGGAAATTTTGCAGGACCGAAGTCATTTTCATGGCAAAAAGTTCATCGTCAACCATTCACGACAGCATTTTCACGGTCAATTGCTGAAAGGCATCGTCCACGTTTTCGCCCGTCTTCGCGCTGGTGCGCAAGATGGTCCATCCGCGCGCCGCGACGCCCTCCAGCATGCCCTCGTCGATCTCCCATTCCTGCCGCAGGTCGCACTTGTTGAGCACAAAAATAAACGGCACCGTACCAATTTCCGCGCGCGCGCGGTCTTCCAGCTCCAGCGCGCGGTCCAGCGTGGCGCGCCGCGTGCCGTCGGCAACCAGCAAATATCCTGACGAGCCCCGCAAGTACGACCAGTGCATTTTCTGGAAGTCGTCTTCGCCGTAGATGTCCCAGAGCACCAGCGTCACGTCGGTGGCATCCACCCGCACATCTTTCTTGTCCACCTTGACCTTTACGGTGGTGTGGTATTTGTCGAAGTAGATGCTTTCCACAAAACGCCGAATGAGACTG
>DATFYV010000041.1:0-2518 GCA_035314845.1 Candidatus Acidiferrum sp. | reverse complement strand
TTCCCTCAGCGCCAAAATTGAGCACCTCAAGTTCACCGCCGTAGTAAACGACACCTCCAAAGAGGTCGGTAATCTCTACGTCCGCAAGGACGACAAAATGCGCATCGATTTCACCGCCCCGGACCAGCGCACCATCCTGCGGACCGGCGATTCGCTGTTCATCTACACCCCGAAGATTAATCGCGTGGAAGAATACAATCTAGGCAAGAACCGCAGCCTGGTCGATCAGTACGTCTTGCTGGGCTTCGGCACGCGCAGCGCCCAGGTGCGCAAGAGCTATGAGGTCACGTTTACGGGCGAGGACGAGCTGGATGGTAAGAAGGTCGTAATACTCGAATTAACGCCCAAATCCGAGGATGTTCGCAAACAAATCGCCAAAATCCAAATGTGGGTCGACGAAGCTTCCTGGCTCCCCATCCAACAAAAATTCTACGAAGCCACCGCCGGCGACTACTTGCTGGTCCACTACACCGAAGTAAACGAGAACCTAAAAAAATTCTCCGAAAATAAATTTAAGCAAGACTGGCCCAAGGACGCCGCCCGTATCAAACCTTAAGCCTGCATTAGAGTACAGCCGCCTGACGCCCCGACTGCATTATCCTTCCGGACCGATGCGCGCAGGATCGGCCTAACCTTGTTTTCTCTCCCGGCCCAGCAACTGTTCCTTCCTTGCCAAACCCCAGCGGTAGCCCGCGAGATTTCCATCCTCCCGAATCACCCGGTGACACGGCACCACAATCGATACAGGGTTCGTAGCGCAAGCCCGCGCCACTGCGCGCACCGCCATGGGCCTTCCCATCGCTCGCGCCACCTGCGAATACGTCCGCGTCGCTCCCCGAGGAATCTTCTGTAACTCCTGCCAAACCCGCCGCTGAAACGCCGTGCCCTGAAGATCTAAAGGTACCTCTGCCCCAGCTGCACGCCCGTCAATCCGGCCGACAATCTCCCCCACCCACTTCCCGTAAGCCTCCGCCGCCGGCGCAAGCTCTGCCCGCGGATACTCCTGCCGTAACTCCTCCAGCAATTTCGCTTCGCTGTCCCCTAAATACACCGCCGAAACACCGCGATCTGTCGCCCCCACCAGAACCTTGCCAAGTTCCGATTTTGCAATCACATATCCGATCTTCATCCCCATTCCTCCTTTTTGATAAGCGCCAGGCGTCATCCCCAGCTGCGCATTACTCCGCTCATATACCCTGCTCGACGAGCCGTACCCCGTCTCATACAACGCATCGGTAATCGACCGCCCCTCCCGCAACATAGCCTTGAAGCGCTCGATCCGCAGCGCCGCCGCCAGTTCGCGCGGCGTTAGCCCCGTAACCTGCGCAAACGCCCGGCGCAAAGTAGCTGGCGAAGTCCCCAGTTCTCGCGCCACCTCTGCAAGCCGCACCGCCTCCCCGTCCGGCTTCGCCACATCACCCGTTTTCGCGCCGCCTGTTCCCAAAACGCCGACCGCGAGGATCTTTGACGCTCGCTGCACCAGATCCACCGCGCTAGCCAGTTCATTGGGTCGGCATCGCAAACAGGCGCGAAACCCGCGAGCCTCCGCCTCTTCTCGCGTCCGAAAAAACTCGACATTCCGCCGCAACGGGCGCCGCGCCGGGCAAGACGGCCGGCAATAAATTCCCGTTGACCGAACGCCCAGCACGAAAGTCCCGTCCGCGCGCCGGTCCCGCGCCGCCGTAGCCGCCCAATAGCGCTCCGTCGCTTCCGCAGAGATCGTCCCGGTCTCGCCAACGCACTTTGCACCCGTCGCCACGTTTCTACTCCTTTTCGCGTCCTTCATCGTCACTCACAAAATATCCCACCACGCTCCGGCAATCTATCCGCAAACGCGCTGCAAACCAGTTTTATAGCCGCCGAACTTCACGTCCCGCCCCGCGATCCGTGGCGCGCAATCCCGCGTCGGCAGCACTGGGACCGCGGAGGGGGTAGATTCGCACTCAATTCTCGGTACGGTCACCGGCACGGATCGGCTTTTGCACAACCCACTGACACTTTTTTGGTACCATTACCAAGTGTTTCAAGTTAGGACACTTCCCCCGTTTTCCACAGGTGACGTGCGTCTCTTCTGATGCCATCTTAGCAACCCAACTGCACCACGGGGTCGTGTTCGGAAATCAGTTTAGGGCTTTTTAAGAACGAATTGCACGAATTGCAGTGACTTGCAGCGCATGCAATGCGTTTTGCTGTCTCTGAGGGGAGACATGAGCGCCACCAACCGCGCCATTCCAATCGAATCCGCAAGCACCATCCGCCAATCGCAAACCGGACCCGCATTGGGCCCCACGCCAGTTCCATCGCCGCGCGTCCCCGCGCTGCGGGTTGCCCCACTCCTTCAGCCCACCATGCCCCGCCGCTTCGTCCGCGTGCCGACCTACGCCGTGGGCGTCGTCCCTGAGCATCGCGAATATCCCCGCGCCACCCTGAAGCTCCCGCTGCGCTTGCGCGCTGTGGATGGCTTGGCTGAAGAGTTTCCCATCACCTTGGTTACCCGGGACATCAGCTCCACCGGCGT
>DATFYV010000040.1:0-8010 GCA_035314845.1 Candidatus Acidiferrum sp. | reverse complement strand
AGTTGCCCGCCTTTTTTATTTGGCGCTCGCCGCAGCCAGCTGCTACTGCGCCACCGCGTCCATAAGCCATAACAAGAGATTCACGATGGAGAGTGCCGCGACCTGAAGGCGCAACCTTCCCGTGCCCGTAACTGACGCGGCGGTTCCGAGAAGCGCGGTCAACGCGCCATATCGAATACAGAACAATTCGACGGGATGGTAGAAGGGATAGCCACCCGTAAGCGCGGCATGCATGAGAAGAAAGATGGAAAGACCGGTGGTGAACGTCGCCAGGCAGATTCCGAAGGTGAATACAGCTGCCCGCCACGATGAGGTCAGTCTTTGCTGGCGCGACCACTTAAACCATATCCAAGCGGCGCTGGCACCGAGCAATAAGCACATCAGCGTATTGATCGGGATCCAGTAGCGCATTCCGCCAGCCTAACTGTGATTACTCCGAATGCCAATCTCTATGATATAAAACCACTCTCTTCTGGAGTGAGGAATCTCAGATGAATATCCAGTCCAATAGCCGAATTGCTGCCGCAGCGATCATGGGATGGCTGTTTACGCTTTATGTTCAACACGATTATGCTAAATGGCGCATCGCGGGGCGCGACGCCTTTCTTTCGTATCAGGCGAACCGCTACGACACGAAAATGTTTGGTCCGCATGCCTCGAGTGTAATTGCGTTCATCGTCCTGGCGGTCATCATTTTCGGTGTCTACGAAGTCGCGGCCGCGGTTGTCTACAAGATATTGGCGGCCACTCTCGCCCCGAAGGCACAGGCTACGCCGAACCTGCCGCCATCGTAACTGGCCGCAGAGAGACGCCTGCATCGCGCAAAGCATGGGAAAGACCAGCGGCGATTTCTGACGCTCCAGGAGTGTCGCCGTGGATGCAGATGGTGTGCGCGTCGATAGGCACTTCGGTGCCGTCGACGGCAAGCACCATCCTGCGTTGCACGATGTTTAGTGTTTGCTGGGCGGCTGCGGCGGGGTCGCTGATCAGTGCGTCTGGGAATTTGCGGGAACGCAGGGTGCCGTCGGGTTCGTAGCGGCGGTCGGCGAAGGCTTCGGCAGCGACGGCGAAGCCCTGCTCGCGAAAGACTTCCAGCATGGAGGAGCCAGCCAGGCCGACCATCACCACTTCTTTGCTCCAGCGAGCGACGCCTTGGGCGATTGCGGCGGCTAGTTCGCGATTGCTCGCGGCTTGATTGTAGAGTGCGCCGTGGGGTTTTACGTGGGCTACGCGTGCGCCGCATTCGGCGGCGATTTTTGCTAAGGCGCTTACTTGCTCGAACACCGAATCCGAGACTTCTTGCGGGGAGAGATTTAGCTCGAGGCGGCCGAAATTGGCGCGGTCGGGATAGCCGGGGTGCGCGCCGATGGCTAGTTTCCAGCGCAGGGCTTGCTCGATGGTGGCGCGCATGGTGTGTTCGTCGCCGGCGTGGCCGCCGCAGGCGATGTTCACGGAGGTGATGTGGCGCATCAGGGCTTCCTGCGTGCCGTCGGCGACGGCTTCGGGAAATTCGCCCATGTCGCAATTGAGGTCGATGTGCAGGTTCGTGCGCATCATACGAAGAGCAACTCCTCGGAGGCCAAGACCGTCTCCTGCTCGCGCAACAATTCCCGCGCGGTCTCCCAGGTCACCAGCTCAAAGCGGACTTCATCGCGCGGGCGCAGCTGCCCGAGGCATTGAAAATCCGCGGAAATTACATTGGCGATTTTGGGATAGCCGCCGGTGGTTTGTTGTTCGACGAAAAGAATAATGGGCTGGCCCGCTTCCGGAATCTGCACCGCCCCCAGCGGCACGCCCTCGGAGATCATCTCGGACCCGCTGAGGGCTGGGACCGCTGCGCCCTCCAGGCGCAGGCCGAGGCGATTCGACGCTTCGGTGACGCGGTAGCGGCCGGCATAAAAGTCCCGCCGCGCGGCCTCGCTGAACCAGTCGCTCTGCGGGCCTGGGGTTACGCGTAACACGCTGCGCGCCGCGACCAGATTGCGGCCGCGGGTGGAGAGTCTACGTGCTTTTGGCCGCACGGGCGCTTTCGCTGGTGCTGCAGAAGGAAGGGCCTGTGCGCCCGGGTTGGATTCGCCCGCCGCGTCTCCAATGGGCAGCTTATCGCCTTTACGCAACGCGCGGCCCTCGAAGCCTCCAAGCCCGCTCAGCGTGTGCGTGGACGCGCTGCCCAAGAGGAGCTTCACGGCAATTCCGCCGCGCACGCACAGATAACACCGCGCGCCGGTTCGCGTGGCCCCCATGCGCAGGGTTTGCCCGGCGCGTACCTCGATCACTGTCCACATCTCCACGGGGGCACTGTCGAGCGCCGCGCCGAAGTTGGAACCCGCTAGCGCGATGGTCGCGTCTTCGGGAAAAGCAAACGTGCCGCCAAGCAGGGTCATCTCCAGCGCGGCTGCGCCTTGGGCGTTGCCGAGCAACAAATTGCCGATGCGCAGAGAGAGTGCATCCGCTGCGCCCGATGGCGAAACCCCGATGGGGCCAAAGCCCTCGCGGCCCAAATCCTGCACGGTGGTAAACATTCCGGGTGCGAGCACTTCGATTAACGCCACGTGCGTTCCATCTCGGCAAAACGCTCCGGAGAAATGGGGACGAAGCGCACGCGGTCGCCAATTTGCAGAAGGCTCTCGCCGCGTTCCACTTGAAACATTTTCATGGGCGTGCGGCCGATCAGACGCCAGCCGCCGGGAGTTGCGAAAGGGTATACGCCGGTCTGCCGGCCGGCGATGCCGACGCTGCCGGGTGGGACGCTTTTCCGCGGGGTGGCGAGGCGCGGGGTTGCCAACTGCTCCGGCAACTCGCCGAGGTACGCGAAGCCGGGAACGAATCCCAAGAAATACACGAGATATTCGCGCGCCGCATGCAACTCGATCAAGCGCGCTGCGGTTATTTCACGCATCGCTGCTACGTCTGCGAGGTCTGGACCAAACTCATCGCCATAGCAAACCGGGATCTCCACCACTCGCCCCGCTGGCAAACGCACTCCGTCAAGCCGCTGAAGATGGCCTCGTAAGATGCCTTCCAACTCGGAATGAGTGAGAGCCAAGGCGTCAAACTTCACCAGCACGGAGCAGTACGCGGGATGTATGTTGCGCACTCCTCTTACCGGCTCCGTGCGAAGCAGATGCAAAAGCCTGCGCACCTGTTCGTGTGCCTGCAGGGAGATCGCATCGCCAATGGACACCAGCAGCGACTGATCGCTGGCCATGCGAAATTGCGCGAGTGCTGTCATTTAGCGTGCCGCTCGTGGAGTCGCTACTGTACCGCGCTGGTCCATTTTCCAAAATTGATTCGGTGAAATCCTGGATGTGCGGCTATTTTAGACACAGCCACGGGCAACTTCCAAAGCACACAGCCAGGGTTGGCTGTGCCACACGTCAGGCCAAAGCCAGGCTGGGATCCGCGTTCAACGCGGCGTCCGCAAAAATGCCGGCGCGGAATCGCGGGTATGCGGCTGCGGCGATCATGGCGGCATTGTCCGTGGAAAGCGGGCGGCTGGGGAAAAACACTTCGATGCCCGACGATTTTCCCCGCGCTTCAAAAGCCGCGCGCAAAGCGCTGTTCGCGGCTACGCCGCCGGAAACCAGCACGCTTTCCGCGGAGATGTTTTCGGCTGCGGCCATGGTGCGCTCCAGCAGATCGCGCACTACGGCGTCCTGAAATTCGCGGATCAGCGCCAGCGTTTGCGGCGAACAGAGCGGCAACAGTTGCTCGAAGGAGCGTTCGCCGCGTTCGAGTGCGGAATTGCGCTGGTGAATTTCCTCGTTGTACTCAGGATGTTCGCGCAGGTGATAAAGGACCGCGGTTTTCATGCCGCTGAAGCTGAAATCGCAGGGATTGCCTTTGATTTTTGTGGGAGCGAATTTAATCGGCGGAGGCGCGGAGGCTTGCGCGGCGAGGCGATCCAGAATCGGTCCGCCGGGATAGCCGAGGGCCAGCAGCTTGGCGACCTTGTCGTAGGCTTCGCCGGCGGCGTCGTCGCGGGTGCCGCCGAGTTTGCGGTAGCTGAGAAGCGCGCCAGCGGCGGCATCGTGAGCATTTCCTTCGCGTGCGGGATCCGAGGACGCTTGGCGCACTTCGTAGATTACGGTGTGGCCGCCCGAGACAATCAAGCAAACCGCGGGCAATTTGGGAACGCGGTCGGCTTGCGCGGCTTCCAGGAACACGGCGTGGACGTGGCCTTCGAGATGATTCACGGGGATGAGAGGAATATCGAGGGCTGCGGCCAGGGTTTTTCCGTAGGTGATGCCGACCAGCAACGCGCCTACCAGGCCGGGACCGTGGGTGACGCCGATGGCGTCCAGCGCGTGAAAATCGATTTCGGCTTGCAGCAGAGCTTCGCGAACTACCGGGACGATTTGGCGCAAGTGCTCGCGCGAGGCTAGTTCCGGGACTACGCCGCCGTATTTGCGATGGATGGAGATTTGCGAGGCCACCACGCTGGAAAGGATGCGTCGGCCGTCGGAGACGACGGCCGCGGCGGTTTCGTCGCAGGAAGATTCAATGCCGAGAATCGTTGCGGGCATAAATAAAATGCTATCACGTTAATTGCGGAGAACGCTTTGCTTATGCATTCCCTCCGCGGATCGGGCGGTCCTGAACATAGTCGTCGGACTTTCGGAGAGGCGCGGCACCGAGAGGGCACGAAAATTGAGAGGAATTCAGTAGCCGGAATATGCCGCGCCTACGGCGCTCACGTAGCTCCGCTCACGCCCACCCAGGCCTTCCGGCCTGGGCTAAACTTGTGCCGCGCCTACGGCGCTGACGCATAGGGAAGAGATGTCGCGAAGCGACGGAAGTCACTTTCCGGCTGCGATGGGAAGCACGAGGTATAGGAATTCGCCGGTGCTCGTCAGATCGAACGGTTGTGGCTCGCAGAAAAACTTTGGGCCTACCTTTCCCTGGCAGTTCTGCGAACCTGTCAACAGATAGCCGCCTGTTTCTGAGGTGGCGTCCCAGGCTTTTATCTCCTGATGGAGATAAAAGCTGAGACTGTACTGCTGGCCGCGGCTCAAATTTGTGACGGCGAGAGAGCTTGGAGGAATATGCTGGCGCTCGATTTCGCGGGCGATGGTGCGTCCGGAGGGATCCCAACGAAAATAAGACACCACGAAAACATTGGCGAAGAGAATCACGATGAGAATGGGAACGGCGGCCATGGCTGCGGCGAGTTCGCGGTGCTGAAATCGCGGCAGCATCGGGGAAATTCCGGCGATTGCATTTGCCAGGGCAAACAGCAACATGAGCATGGCCAATGAACCGGCAGCTTTTGCGCTGCCTAAGTTTCGGTGGGACAGCAACTCCATGAACGCGAAAATCACCAGAAAACTCGTGGCTATAGCGAGATGCGCGATGCGAAATGAGATGCGATGCTCCTCGCGCTTTGCGACAAAGGGCCGAGCCATGAGCAGGGCAATTGCCGGAATGGCGGGGAGGATGTAGCCCGGCAATTTGGAGTGGGAAGTGGAAAAGAACAGGACGCAGAAGGCTACCCAGCAAAACAGGAAACAAGTCGGGCTGCCGGCGGTCCGCGTGCGCCACAGATGGCTGATACCCACTGCCGCTGACCAAAGCAGGGTTGCCGTCCACGGCAGCAGCGCCACCAGCAACACCGGGACATAGAACCAAAACGGCTGAATGTGTTGAAATTCGGGTGTTAGGTAGCGCTTGAAATTGTGTTCGATGACGAAGACGCGGAAGAAATCTGGATTGCGGCGAGCGCACAAGATGTACCAGGGCAGCGCGGTGGCGCAGAACGCGGCTATCGCTGCGGGATGCAGCAGGCGGAAGGCATCGCGCCAGCGCTTGGTTAAAATGGCCCAGAAGAAAATCGCTCCGCCGCTGAGGAGGATAGCAGCGGGGCCTTTGGCCAGCACCGCGAGGCCGAGAAAAAAGCCGAAGAGAAGCGGTGGCAGCCACGGCGTACGCGGCAGAATTGGAGAGTGCTCGGTGCGCGTCAGGCCCAGCGTCACTGCGGCACAGACCATGGCGACGGTGAGCATGCCGCTGAAAGGCATATCCGTGGCGGCGGCGTGGGAAAAACCGATCATGCCCACGCAGGTCGGAAGCAATAGCATGAGCCATCGCGCCGTGGCAGCGCCGTACACGCGAAGCGCCAACCAAGCCATCGCTAACGTTGCCAGTAGCGCCGATACTGCGCTGGGCAAGCGTGCGGCGGCTTCGCTTACGCCGAAAAGCTTGAAACTTAGCGCCGCGCTCCAGTAGTAGAGAACCGGCTTTTCAAACCAGGGCTGGCCGTACAACCGGGGCGTAACCCAGTCGCCGGATTCGGCCATGGCCCGCGCAATCCAGGCATAACGCGGCTCGTCCGGACCGACGAATCCTAAAGCGCCTAAGTGGCTGAAATAGCACACGCAAAGCGTGACTACAATCAAGACCGTCCAGCCCATCTTCGCCGCGAGTGATTCCTCTTTTGGAGTTGCGTCGTTTGCCCGTACCGCGGCGGCTGGAATTTCACCTACGGATACATTGGACGGTGTCTCGCTCACTGAGAGCCGAGTCTAACATTGCCGCCTCTAAATGTAGGACACTACCGTTTGCCCAGATGACGGACTGGCTCCAATATGCCGCGGCAGTGAGCATCGTAAGAATCCTCGGGGCGCTGCCGCGACCGCTGGCGCGGGCGACGGCCGCCACCGTCGCAAGTTTGTGCTTTGCGTGCTTACCCAGGCTGCGGAAGACCGCGCAGTTTAATTTGCGGCTGGCGTTTCCGGAGTGGAGCGAGGCGAAGCGGCAGGAGACCATGCGCGGGATGGTGCGTAATCTGGGATGGATGGCGGCGGAGTTTGCGCGGCTGCCGAAATATACGCGGGAGAATATCGAGCAGTTCGTAGTACTCGATGGGAATGAGAATTTTTTGGCGGGGAAGCGGCGCGGCAAGGGCGTGATTTATTTAACGGGGCACATTGGCGCGTGGGAACTTTCGTCGTTTGCGCACGCGCTATATGGCTTTCCGCTGCATTATATGGCGCGGCCCATTGATAATGCGCGGCTGGACGCGTTTGTGAATCGCTATCGGTGTCTGAGCGGGAATGCGCCGATTTTTAAGAATGAGTCGGCGCGGGCGGTGCTCAAAGTCCTACGGGAGCAGGGGACGGTGGGGATTCTTGCGGATCAGAACACTATGCCGCAGGAGGGTGTGTTTGTGGACTTTTTTGGGACGGCGGCCTGTACGTCGACAGGGATTGCGCGGGTGGCCTTGCATACGGACGCTGCCGTCGTGCCGGGATATTGTTACTGGGATGCGGGGATAGGAAAGTACCGGTTGCGATTTGAGGCGCCGGTGGAGTTGATTCGTACGGGCGATGCGGAGCGCGACGTTCTGGAAAATACCGCGCGCTTTACGAAGATCATCGAGGAGATTGTGCGGGCACATCCCGAGCAGTGGGTATGGCTGCATGCGCGGTGGAAGAACCGGCCGGCGGGGGAAGAGAAGCTGTATCCATTCCTGTAGAAGTGAAAAGGGCATACGCAAAGGAAAACGCAGAGGCCCAGAGTTGCCAGAGAGACGCAGAGGAAACGAAACGGCGGCGTGACACAGGTTTGGGAAGGTGGTGCGTGGTGAGTCGGACGGCGAGAGAGATTGCGGCGGAGATTGGGGCGGAAATTGAGGGCGACGGCAGCGTGGAGCTGAAGTCGGTGGCAGCGCCGGAGCGGGCTGGGGCGCACGATCTGATCTATCTGGATTCGGCGAAACATGCCGGCCGCGCCACTGCATCGGCGGCGTTGTGCGTCATTGCGCCTGTGGGGATTCCGCTTGCGGGTAAGACGGTGCTGCGTATTGCTAACGCAAAACTAGCATTTGCGAGGGCGGCGGCGTTGCTTATCGAGCGTGCGCCGATTGCGAGCGGCGTGCATGCCACGGCGATCATCGCGCCGTTGGCGAAAATCGCTCCGACGGCTAGCATCGGTCCATATGCCGTGATTGGCGAGGATGCGCATATCGGAGAGGGCACTCAAGTTGGCGCACATTGCGTGATCGGGGCGGGA
>DATFYV010000039.1:0-6167 GCA_035314845.1 Candidatus Acidiferrum sp. | reverse complement strand
GGCATGGACCGTTATTCCCAGGAAGTCTCCACGCGGTTCCAACTGACCGTGCCGGTATTCGAGGAACTGATACGTCAGGGCCTGCTGGAAGAAAAATTCCGCCAACTTGTTACCGACGGCATCAGCGCCAGCCCCCAGGAGCTGCAGCAGGAGTTCCGCGACCGCAACGAAAAGGTCAAGCTGGATTACGTGCTAATCAAGCCCGAGGACCTGGAGCTGAAAATCACCCCGACGGACGCCGAGGTCAAAGCGGCTTACGAGAAAAATCGCGCCAAGTATCAATTACCGGAGCGTCGCGTGGTGCGCTACGGGTTGCTGGACATCAACCAGTTGCGCCAGAACGTGCACATCAGCGATGACCAGCTGAAGGAGCAGTACCAGCAAAACATCAAGGACTACCAGGTGCCGAACCGCGTGCACGTGCAGCACATCCTGCTGATGACCGTCAGCAAGACCGACGCGGAGGTCGAGGAGATCCGCAAGAAGGCCGAAGACATCCTCAAACAAGCCAAAAAGGGCGGCAATTTTAACGATCTGGCCAAGAAATACTCCCAGGACCCTGGAAGCAAGGATAAAGGGGGCGACTTAGGCTTCATCGTCCAGGGTCAGACGGTTCCGGAGTTTGAAAAGACGGCCTTCAGCCTCGACAAGGGGCAAATCTCCGACCTGGTCAAGACGCAATATGGCTTCCACATCATCAAGGTGGTGGATAAAGAGACTGCGCACACCAAGCCGTTCGAGGAGGTTAAGGATTCCTTGCGCGCGCCGCTGATGTTGAACGAAGCCGACAAGGAGTCCAGCGACGCGGCGGACAAGATTTCCTCGGAAGAGCGCCGTACCAGCAAAGTCACTCTGGACGATCTGGCGAAGGAGTTTCATTTGACGGTGTCAGAAACACGCCCGGTAGCGGCCACCGACCAACTACTGGAACTGGGCAACTCGAAGGACGTGAAAGACGAAATCTTTCGCTTAAAGTCCGGAGAAGTAAGCCCGCCCATCCGCACGGACCGCGGCTATGTGATTCTATCGATTAAAGATATTCAGCCATCGCACCAAGGGACGCTGGAGGAAGTTCGCGACCGCGTGGTAAGCGACATCCAAAAAGAGAAGTCCTCACAGCTGGCTCTGATTAACGCCGACGAACTGAGCCGTCGCGTGAAAGCAGGAGAAAAATTCGACGCAGTAGCCAAATCGCTGTCTCTCGATCCCAAAACCAGTGATTCCATCGCTCGCAGTGGTTCGATACCAGGGGTCGGCAGCGGGAAGCAACTCAGCGCAGCCTTCGATATGAAACCCGGAGACGTCTCCGCGCCCCTGAACCTTGGTTCCAGCCGGGTGGTCTACCAAGTCGTTGCCAAAGACGAGCCCAATCCCGCGGATTTTGATAAGCAGACTAAGGATCTGACCCAAGCGGTGGTCCAAAACAAGCGCACGGTGGCCTTTGAGGCCTTCCGTTCCGCTTTGGAAGCCCGCCTCAAGCAAGAGGGAAAGCTGAAGACTTATCCCGAGAAGCTAAAACTCTCCAGCGATCTAGGTTAGCGTAAGTTGTTGTAAAAACAGGCTTTGCATAAAATGTGGCACCCTCTTGCGTTCCGCTGCCCCGCCAAGTACGCTTATTGGGTACCCAACAGCGGTCTCCATGGCTTCCGGATCTCCCAGTTGGGTCAGGGGACTTTCGTAAGGAACTCGGGCTAGCAGTTGCGGCGCAACAATGCACTTGTGGCGCAGTGACTAGGCCTCCCGGCAGCAATCTAAGAGCATTTCTAACTTTGGAGCGGTGAAACTCATGCGCCCTCGCGCGTCTGCAGTCCGAAATGAATATCGTTGCAGTATGGAACGCAACCAGTCCGGCAAGTACTGCGTCCGAGTGCAGGCCACTTACCCCCGCCATGCCTGGACGCTGGGAGTCTTCTTCCTGGCCTCATCGTTTGACCGGGCGATGAAGAAATTAGAAGAATCCCTCGACTTCCTCCAGCGCAATGAAGAGAAGCTATGGTTCTGGGGCGTGGACCGCGCCGAGGATATGGGCTTTTCCGCCGAGTTCCTGCGCGAGGCCGGTCTGAAGCTGGATCGGCGCGGAGAATTTCCCCGAAAGGCCACTAATCTGTCCATCGTTCCGGAGCGCCAAGTCCCGGCGTTCGTGTTGGGGCCGGTGCGCCGCAACCTCGCGGAGTCCGTGGAAGCTCCGCGCGCCGTAGCCGTTGGCGACTGAGCCTGCCCCCGTTGGGCGGCGATATCGTTTCCCAATACTAGAACTGCTGGAGCATCCGCACTACTTCGTGGGCCACCATTGGTTAGATTGCTTCGCGGTACGCCGCCGCGTAAGATTACAGGTTCATGCCACCGGCCCGCTTTCATTCCCTGTGCGGAGCGCTCTTTGCGCGCCGTCTCCTGATGTTCACTCTCGCGGCGCTTCCCATAGCCTGCGGGGCCTTGCCAGCAAGAGCGCGGACCGCTCGCCACGCGGAAGCAGCCCCCGAATCTACTGAAATCATGGCGCTTGGCGATGTGCGACCCGGCATGGAGGGGTACGCCTACACCATTTTTGCCGGGGACGAGATCGAGAAATTCGACCTTGTGGTCATCGGGGTCTTGGACAATTTTCTGGGGCCGCGTCAGTCCATCATTCTGGTGCAGCTCAAGGGCGCCAAGGTCGAGCACACCGGGGTGGTGGCCGGGATGAGCGGCAGCCCCGTGTACCTGGAAGGGAAGCTCGCTGGGGCACTATCGCTGAAGCTGGGGGTCTTTACCAAGGAACCGATTGCAGGGGTCACCCCGATTCACGACGTGATGGATCCCCTGTCGCAGGCCGCCAGCGCAACGCCCAGCGCCGCGAATTTCGCTTTGCCCGCACAGCTTGCCAGCAATGGACTGCCCTCAGGTTCAGCGCTGGAGCCCATCGAGACACCCCTGGTCTTTTCAGGTTTTCCCGCGGCAGCGCTGCAGCCCTTTACCTCGCAGATTCAAAGTTTTGGTTTTGTGGCGGCGCAGGGCGGCACCACCGCGCCGCGCAGCGACGACCGGCAGCTGGTGGCGGGGGACATGGCCGGAATGGTGCTGGTCCAGGGCGATGCATCCATCAATTCCGCTTGTACGGTGACGGCTGTGCGCGGCGACCGCGTGTTCCTCTGCGGCCATCCCTTCCTGAGCTTGGGCGAGGTGCAAATTCCCATGGCGCGGTCGCGGGTGGTGACCACGCTTTCTTCGTCGCTGGCCTCCACAAAAATCGTCAACGTGGCAGGTAACATTGGCACCATCACCGGGGACCACATCACCGCGGTAACCGGCAAGCTGGGTGCACCGCCGGCAATGGTGCCGCTGGATTTAGTGATTCGCGGTGCAGCCGGGGAGAAGAAATTTCACTTTGAAGTGATCAATCACCCCAAGCTAACGCCTCTGCTCGTGGCCCTCACGGTATTCAACGGCCTTTCGCAGAACAGCGTGTACGGCGAAGGGACCACGCTGCACCTTTCTGGCGAGGTCCGGCTCAAGGGTCATGCGCCGGTGCAGATCGAAAACACTTTCGCGCCCGGCGATTCCATGAGTCCGGACGGTTTGCCCATCGCCTTGACCATGCAATCCGTATTTGGCCGTTTGTTCACCAATACCTTCGAGCCAGCGGTTGTGGAGCACATCGGATTAAATGTCGAAAGCGTTCCGGGGCGGCAATCCTACAGCATCGAAAGCGCCTGGCTAGAAAAGGGCGAGGCGGCGCCCGGAGAGACGCTGCGCGTGCGCGTGCTGCTGCATCCCTATCGCGGGGCCCCGCGCGTCGAGGAGACCACCGTACGCGTGCCCGACCAGATTGCCCGGGGCACCACGCTGCGCGTGCTGGTCACCGACGCCGATACCCTGAATCACGCTTCGCGCGGGTTTGGCTTGGCGGCTGCGGGGAATGTGGGTGGCATGGACCAATTGATCGCGTTGCTGAACCGCGAGCGGCGCAACGACCGCGTGTACGTAGGCCTGTTCTCGCCCTCGCCAACGCTGCTGTGGGACGACAAGGAACTGCCCAACGTGCCGCTCTCGGAAATCAACGTGGTGGACGGCCGTCCCGCGCCGGGCAGCGTGCAGGTGTTGCGCGAATCGCTCGCTGGGGAATCGTCGATACCGCTGGGCGGCCCCGTAGCAGGCGTTATCTCTTTGAATTTGCAGGTTCGATGAGGAGTTTCGGAGTGCGGTGGCTTGACGCCGTTTTTTTGCGGTTGCGGCCATTGCTACGGTACAAAAAGTAGCGTCAAGCCGCCGCACAACAAGAACTCGATAGTGAGATTGCCGATGACGAAAATGGTTTCCATGACGCGGGCGCTAATGCTGGCGGGATTATTTCTTGTGTTGTGTTGCGCGGCTTCGGCGGAGCACACGCGGCGCTGGCGGCAATCTTCCTACGATGAATTTGTGAAGGGTACGGCGCACGGCGTGGCGGTGCGGAGCGACGGACGGCTCGAACTGGCGCCGAAGTTTACGCTGCTCGCGGATGCGGATGCGTCGTATTTGTGGTCGCTGCGCGTGGCGCCGGATGGGCGTTTATATGCCGCCGGCGGTTCACCGGCCAAGGTTTTCCGCTTCGACGGCCTTGGAAAGCCTGTCTCCGTGTTTGATTCGGCGGATTTGGCGGCGCAGACCATTGCGTTCGACGCCAAGGGCACTTTGTTCGTGGGGACGTCTCCTGACGGCAAGGTGTACAAGGTTTCGGCTAGCGGCGAGAAGACGGTGTTCTTCGATCCCAAGAGCAAATACATCTGGGATTTGGCGTTCGCGGCGGACGGCACCTTGTATGTTGCAACGGGCGACAAAGGCCAAATTTTTGCTGTGACGCCCGACGGCAAGAGCACGCTCTTTTATGGCAGCGATGAAGCGCACATCCGCGTACTAGCCTTCGATGGCAAAGGCGTTTTGCTTGCGGGTACCGAGCCCAGCGGCCGCGTGCTGCGTGTTACGACGCGAGACAGTCAGGCGCACGAGAAGGATTCCGCCAAAAAAGACGCGAGCGCCCGAGGCAGCGCCGATGGATTTGTGCTGTACGAGAGCGCCAAGCGTGAAATCACCGCGCTGACCGTGGCCGGCGACGGAACCATCTATGCCGCTGCCATCGGCGAAAAACAGCATGTCACCGGGCAAGCTCCCACCACGGTGATCGCCACGCCCCAAGGCACCACCACGTTCACCAACAGCGGGATTATCACCGGCGGTGGCGCGCAGCCGGTCTTCACGCCCTTTCCCGCCATGATTTCGAGCAGCATTTACAGCATCAGTCCCGACGGCGCGCCACAAGAGTTGTGGAGTTCGCGAGAGGATGTGGTGTATTCGCTGGGCATGGCCGCGGATGGCCGGCTGCTCGCGGGGACCGGCAATAACGGCTCGCTGCTGGCCATCGACAAGCGCGGTGCATACGCGCAACTGGCCAAGGCCGGATCGGCGCAGATCACCGGAATTGCGCGCACGGGCGACGGGAAAAACTTTTTGTGCACGGCGAATCCTGGCAAGGTCTTTTCCTTTGGCCCGGAATACGAGGCGGAAGGCACTTATGAATCGCGCTCGTTCGATGCACAGATTTTTTCGCAATGGGGACGCGTGGAGTGGTGGAGCCCGCCCGTCGAGCCGACGAGTGCGACTGGAGCGAAAAACAAACGCACCTCAGGCGGCGAACCGCGGCTGGAGTTTTTTGTGCGCTCCGGCAACACCGAAGAGCCGGGCCCGGAGTGGTCGCGCTGGTTTGGCCCGTACGCGCGCTCGGGTTTGACGGTCGAAGCACCCGCTGCGCGTTACGTGCAATGGAAGGCCGTGATTCACGACGGGCGCCCGGGCGACGGAATTTATTGGGTCAGCGTGGCGTACTTGCCGCGCAACGTGGCGCCGGTGATCGACGGCATTGCGCTGCAGGACCCCGGCGTGCGCGCGCAGGCTGCGTTCGCGGTGGCCCCAGGCCAGCAGCAAAATGTAAATTTGAAAACGCCGCCGTCAGACAATCCCAGCGGGGTGGTCCTCACGCAGAGCAGCGCCTCGCCGCGGTTCGAACAGCCGCCGCAGGGAGTGGTGCAAAAAGGCTACCAGACCGTGCTCTGGAATGCGCATGACGCCAACGATGACGACCTGCGCTTCGCCGTTTACTTTCGCGGCGAGAACGAACACGAATGGAAATTACTGAAGGACAAGCTGGACCAGAA